>CAYSMU010000143.1:5188-6626 GCA_964432145.1 uncultured Chloracidobacterium sp. | reverse complement strand
TTAAATCTAACCGACGACTATACCGGAGTAGATTATGTCTCTGAATTCGTCGAGGAAACCGGAAAACGCTTTCCGGAAGCGAGGATCATGTGGGGTGACGCGCGCAAACTTGACGGCCTTGAGGATCAATCATTTGATTTCGTTCTCTTCTCTTACAACGGATTGGACTGCGTGTCACATGAGGGGCGACTTGAGGTGTTGCGGGCCGTTCATCGCGTGTTGAGGCCGGGCGGCGTTTTTATGTTCTCGTCTCACAACCGCGATTATGAATTCTTCAACAAGCTTCCGTGGCAGCGGAAGATCGTGTTCCGGCGAGATTACCTGATCTTTCTTCTCCACTGCCTATATCATTTTCCGAAACATCTCAAGATGCGAAAATTAGAGACATATGCCGAGGACTTCGCCATCATAAACGACGGCGATCACCGATTCTCGCTGCTGTTGTATTACATCTCGATCGGAAAGCAAAAAGGGCAACTCGAGGCAGCAGGATTCGGGCAGGTCGAGGCGTTCAATGAGGCCGGTGATCTGGTTGACGCCGATACCGACTCTCACTGGATCCACTACGTGGCCCGCAAGGTGTGAGATCTATTCCCGCCGTTCTCATTTTCCACTCAAATACTGGAGAGATCTGGCTTTTCGGCATTTAGATAAGCATTAGTACAGTCTCATCACTTTACAAGCAGGGAAGGGTTGGATCCATTCAATGAGCGTAGCAATTATTACCGGCTGTTCCGGATTGATCGGCAGCGAGGCGACAAAGTTCTTTCATGGGCTCGGGTACGACGTGGTCGGCATCGACAATAACATGCGTCAGTACTTTTTCGGCCACGACGGTTCGGTAGCGTGGAACACGGAGGAATTGGTGAGGTCGCTGCAGCGCTTTACGCACTTTGCGGCGGATATTCGCGATCAGGACGCTGTCCAGAACATCTTTCGCAGATATCGAAATGATGTTTCGATCGTTATCCATGCGGCGGCGCAGCCGAGTCACGATTGGGCGGCCCGCGAGCCCATGACCGATTTCAGCATAAATGCGACCGGCACGCTGATCTTGCTCGAGGCTGTCCGCGAGTTCTGCCCGGAAGCACCCTTCATTTTCACTTCGACCAATAAGGTGTATGGAGATACGCCAAACCGTCTGCCGCTCGTCGAAACGGAGACGCGCTGGGAGATCGACGACTCGCACCCATATTTTGAACATGGGATCGACGAGACGATGTCTATCGACGCGTCGAAACATAGCGTCTTTGGTGCGAGCAAGGTTGCGGCCGACGTCATGGTTCAGGAATACGGCCGCTATTTTGGTATGAATACGGGGGTCTTTCGCGGCGGTTGTTTGACGGGCCCCGCGCATTCGGGAGCGATGCTGCACGGCTTTCTTGCGTACCTTGTAAAATGCGTGGTTTACGGGACTCACTACACGATCTTTGGCTAT
>CAYSMU010000143.1:0-5178 GCA_964432145.1 uncultured Chloracidobacterium sp. | reverse complement strand
CTATAAAGGTAAGCAGGTCCGCGACAATATCCACTCGAACGACCTAGTTCGCGCTTTTTGGCATTTCGCCCAAGATCCCAAACCAGGGTCTGTGTTCAACATTGGCGGCGGCAGGTTTGCCAATTGTTCCGTCCTTGAGGCGATCGATATCGCAGAGAGGGCTGCAGGTCGAGAATTGTCGTTCGACATTTCGGATCAAGCTCGCGAGGGCGACCACATATGGTGGATAAGCGACGTCAACAAATTCAAGAGCGACTATCCCGAGTGGCAGCACGAGTATGACCTCGAGTCAACGATCGGTGAGATCGTTCAGGCGACCCTAGAGAAACGGGTAGGTGAGCCAGTCTTCGAAATGGCAGCCGCTTAAGAGCTATGGTCGATCTTGGAAAGCAAAATGTACTTGGTGTTGGTGTAGACGCCGTCGATTACGAGGCCGCAGCGGGCCGCATCATCGCCTGTGCAAAAAAGAGGCAGCCAATGGCGGTTAGTGCCTTGGCCGTGCATGGCGTAATGACCGGGGCCCTTGATCCCGTCCATCGTCACCGGCTGAACCAGCTGGATCTGGTCGTTCCCGATGGCCACCCCGTCCGGTGGGCAATGAATTGGCTATATGGAGTCCGATTGGAGGACAGGGTTTATGGCCCAGAACTGACGCTTAGGGTCTGCGAAGGTGCGGCCCGAGAAGGCCTAGGGATCTATTTGTACGGAAGCACGAGGGAGGTCCTGGACAAGTTCTCTGAGAACTTGAAACGGAAGTTTCCCGGGCTGAAGATAACCGGGAGCCAGCCTTCGAAATTTCGCCAGGTCACACCGGAAGAACAGAATGAAATTGCCAGGACGATAACATCCAGCAGGGCCTCGATCGTCCTGGTCGGACTAGGCTGCCCGAGACAAGAAACATGGGTCTTTGAGAATCGTAACCTGCTTTCGATGCCGCTATTGGCTGTTGGAGCGGCGTTTGACTTCCATGCGGGCACCGTTTCACAGGCACCGGTATGGTTCCGTGATCACGGGCTCGAATGGTTCTACAGGTTAGTTCAGGAACCACGTCGGCTTTGGAAACGGTACGCCCTTCTCAACCCCTTATATTTGATGTTGGTCACGCTCCAGTTGGCCAGGCTCCGAACAAAGGCCCTCGAGGACACGATCAAGCCTGTGGCCCCTCTTAGATTCGGCTAGAAGCTAACGTTGTGAGTTCAGATCTCAAACCAATTAGATACGGGCCTTCTACTCGTCCCCTTCTGCTATTGTTCGCATTGGCAGCATTACTCTCAACAACGGTATCTTCCTGCACGATGTCCGCGATCTCATCTGACGCTAATGAGCGGCGTGAGCGCAACAAAAAAGCTCTCGCCGCGGCTCTTGACAGCATTGAAAAGAACCGAAAAGGCGATGTGAGGGTCAGGGTGGTTGATAATGCCGGACGCCCGGTCAGCGGGGCGAGCATAACGGCTAACCAAGCGTCGCACGCTTTTCGCTTTGGATGTTACGTCAAACTCGACGATCTTGCGCCGGAGAATTCTGAGGGATACGAAATCGGCCTGTCGAAACTATTCAATTACGCGGTTGTCGGTACTTATTGGCGTTTTATAGAAGAGGAGCGCGGGAAGCAGAACTGGACATGGTTCGATCGTGAGTCATCGCTCGCTCGAAAATACGGAATGCAGGTGGCCGCAGCACCGCTCCTGTGGGGTACGAACAAATACGGGACTCCAAAATGGCTTCCGCAGGAAAGGGGCGAGCTTCGCGCAACCGTAAACAAGCGGATATCCGAAAGCCTAAACCGTGCAGGATCAAAGGTCGACGATTGGGAGATCGTAAATGAGCCGTTGTCGCAAAAGGCCGACCTGTTCGCAGATACCCTTGGTGACGACTACATCGAATCGGCTTTTCGAATGGCCCGCGAGATCGATCCAGAAAAGAGACTGATAATCAATGACTCCGGAGTCTTTGGTTCGGTTGCCGCACGCCAATACAACCGAGTCAAGTACTATAGCCTGCTTGATAAACTCCTGAAACGCGACGTCCCTATCGACGTTATCGGGATCCAGGCCCACTCGAAGGGTGAGTGGTTCGAACCGGCAAATGTGGCGGAACAGTTAGAGCAGTACGCAAGGCTCGGCAAGCCCATACAAATCACGGAGTTCAGTGCTCAAACCCATGACCTTAGTTCCAAGGCCAGAGCCATGCGGATTCTTGGAATGTACCGTGACGGCGCCTGGGACGACAGGCGGCAGGCGGAATTCTACCGTGAATTCTACACGGTTGCGTTTGGTGTTCCTGAGGTCGAGGGTATTGTCGCATGGGGCCTGGACGAGGAAAGAGCCTGGCTGCCCGGAATAGGCCTGCTCGGTGAGGGGAATCGTCCCAAACCCGCTTATTTAGAACTAGACAAGTTGATCAACCATGAATGGCGCACATCTGCTGCCGGAACAACTAATTCTGAGGGGGAGTTTACGTTTCGAGGATTCTATGGCGGTTACGATGTTGATCTGATCTCCGGCGGTAAGCCGAGGAGATCCAGATTCGTACTTGAAAAGAACGGCTCGAACGTATGGACGATCCGGCTGGGTGCTTGAGATGCTTACGACTTATCTTATAGAATTTGGGACTTCGTCCGATCCGCGACTGATCGCAGAGTGGATCGATCTCTGCGAGGAAGGGCCATGCAACGACCCTTTTCTGCGCCCCGAATGGTTTCTTGCGTTCGTGCGTGGCGTCAGAGCCGGCATCAGCCTCCTCACGGTCCGAAGAGATGGCAAGCTCAGGGCAGTATTGCCCATGATGCCCGCACGAACGCGCCTTCACGGCCTCCCGATAAATGCTCTCCGAGCCGCCTACGATCTCAATACACCGCGTTTCGGTTTGGTTCACGGCAATGACGAGTCCGAGCGTAGCGAGGTGATCGACGCTATATGGAACGCAGCCAACCAGTTCGGAGACTGGGACATGCTCGAAGCGCGGTTGGTGCGTAACGACAGTTGGTTCAGTGACCTGCCGGACCGTGCACGAGCCGACGGAAATCTGGCCGGCGTCTGGCAGATGGATGCGGCGCCGTATATCGAGCTTCCAGAGCGAGAAGGCGGCCAGCACGCGATCGATGCATTCTTCAAGGGGCCTCGCAAGCACTTTGGCAAGGAACTTGACCGGCGCTTCCGTCGACTGCAGGAAGTGGGGAAGGTCGAGTTTCGCGTTTCGCACGACTATTCTCCCGAACTCATCGAAAGATACCTTGAGGTCGAAAGTCTTGGCTGGAAAGGCCGGGGCGGTACCGCTGCGGTCCAGGACAGGCGAGCGGCCGAACTTCACCATGATTTCGCCCGTTCAATGGCCGGGATCGCCACTTTTCAAGCATACGAACTTGTTCTGGATGTTCGTGTGATCGCAATGAGTCTCAATATCCGGCTTGGGTCCGTGATGTACCATTGGCGGACGTCGTACGATGAGAAGTTCGCGAAGTACTCACCTGGCAATCTATTGTTTCGCCGGCTTTTGTTGGATTGTGTCGATGCAGGCGTCGCCGAGATCGACTTTCTCAGCCCGTCAACCCCGAACAAGCGAACTTGGGCGACAGGCGAACGCGAACACGCTGCCTACTATATTTTCCGTCCGAGCGTCATCGGCCACCTCGCCCGCTTGTGGAAGTTCAATGTAATTAGCCGTTTACGTAGTTTCAAAGCTAAATATCCCGGATTCGCGGCAAGGTTTTCGATATAGGAACAGCGAGATCGATGGGACCTAAAGGGGAAAATATGACAGACCAGAAGCTCACTATTAGTGCAACCAAGGTGGCGAATGGCCTCGCTATCATTGCGCTATTACTGATAGTGGCAAGCTCCATCACGGTCGCGGGCTACTATCTTTCGGGCGGAGAATCCGCGATCGCCCGAAAACTAATGAAATTCTTCTATGTCGACCTTGAGTTGAACGCGCCCGCCTTTTTCTCGGGGCTTTTGCTGCTATTCGCTGCGCTCTTGCTCTCGTTGACCTTTTACATGAAAAGACGGCGTGACGAGCGGAAGATCGCCCCGTGGGCCGTACTTGCCTGTGGATTTTTGGTGATGGCATTTGATGAGATAGTCTCGGTGCACGAACGCTTGATCGAGCCCATGAGAGAGGTCCTCGGTGGTCAGGATCTGGGTATTTTCTATTTCGCGTGGGTAGTTCCGGCAATTGTCCTGGTTCTCGGCCTTGGATTGTATTTTTCCAGTTTCCTTCTCCGGTTGCCGACAACCACGTTTTTTGGGTTTTTTGTCGCGGGGGCACTATTTCTTGGGGGTGCCATCGGCTTAGAACTCCTTGAGGGACGACATTCTGAGTTGTTTGGTAAGGAAGACATCGTTTACATAACATTTACAACGTGCGAAGAGGCGTTGGAGATGCTCGGCGTCATCGTCTTTATCCGCTCGCTCCTGCGCTACCTCTCCGATCAGCATCCCGAAGTAGGCATCAGTTTCCTCGGCCACAAAAAGGAAATTACCGGCATTGATCGAACGGCGACGGTTGGAAGGACGAGCACTCGGGCATTAGCGAACGTAGTGACCAGATCGATTTCATCGACGAACTGAACGCGACCAGCATCTCAAAATGAAAAAGCAAATGAAGTTCGATATAGCCGCAAGCGAAGCCGACTTTGCGGAAATGCGTGAGGAATGGACCGCTCTTTTTTGTGCGTCGGCGGCAGCTCCATTTCTCGCTTGGGACTATATGGATACGTGGTTTCGCTCGTTTGGCGGCGGAACCACTCCCTTTATCGTCAAGGCTTTTAGAGACAATGAGCTTATCGGGATCCTGCCGATGCGGCTGGTCGAACGGCATGTATTCGGTATCGGGGCCTCCCAGCTTTCGATCATGGGCGACGAGTATAGCGGTGCCGACCATTTGGACTTGATCGCGAGGCCGCACGACAAGGATGAGGCTGCCGGTGCGATCGGTCGTTTCCTTAGTTCTGAAAGAAATGGCATCGATGCGATCTCGATGAATAATCTAGCGTCCCGATCACCCTTTCGCGATCACCGTATTCTCAACGAAGCGGACAAATATGCGAAGCGATTTGAACGCGTTGGATATTCATGCCCTCAGATCGATCTGACGCCGGGCTGGCATCGTATTGTCGGAGAGTGCAGACGGGCGTCGAATTTCAAACGCCGGCTCAAGCACTTGGAGCGGCAAGCGTCA
>CAYSMU010000142.1:0-7563 GCA_964432145.1 uncultured Chloracidobacterium sp. | reverse complement strand
CAGGCAGCCCGGGCCGCAGCGGATCTCGCCGCCCTGCCAGTATTACGGCACGTGCGGCGGGTGCGACTTTCAGCATCTGCATTACGAAGCCCAACTCGCGGCAAAGGCTGCTATCATCCGCGATTGCCTTGAGCGTATCGGCAAGATAAGCGTCGATCATGATATCAGTGTCATTCCAAGCCCCGACCAATTCGGTTATCGCTCACGTGCCCGATGGCATGTCGAGGCTCCGACCAAGAGTATCGGCTTTTTCAGACGCGATTCGAATGAGATCGTTGACATCGCTTCGTGCCCGATCTTGACGCCGGTGGTCAACCAGGGCCTCGCTGGACTCCGCGAAGACGAAGAATGGGGCACCTACTGGAGCGACACGGCCGAGATCGAACTCGCCGAGGGCGACGGTGGTGCGGTTTCCACAGTTTGCACGGAACGGCCCGACGCTCCGGCAGAGATCACCTCGTCGGTCGTGGGAGAGTCATTCACCTACACAGCGGAAACGTTTTTTCAGGCGAATCGTCCGATGGCTGCAAAGCTCGTCGAGAACGCAATTGGCGGGGCTACGGGCGGTACGGCCCTCGACCTTTACTGCGGCGTCGGGCTGTTTGCACTGCCGCTGGCGAGGCGATTTCAAAGGGTCATCGGTGTCGAGGACAACGCTAACGCGGTGCACTTCGCCAAAAAGAACGCCGCAAACGCAGGCCTCGAGAATATTGAGTATTTCAGCCAGAGCGTCGCGGGCTATCTCTCGTCGGCACGCGGTACGGCTCCCGACTTTGTGCTGCTAGATCCGCCGCGTTCGGGTACCGAAAAACAAACAATTCCGGCGATCATCGCCCTGCGGCCAAAGCAGATCTCGTACGTCTCATGCGAGCCGTCGATCCTCGCCCGCGACCTGCGCACTCTGCTCGACGGCGGTTACGAGATCGCCTCGATCACGGCCCTCGACCTTTTCCCGCAGACGCATCATGTGGAGACGGTGGTGAGACTGACTATCTGAATTGCCACTAGCTTTAGCTAGTGGTTGGTGTAGTTTAATAAACCCGGCTTTAGCCGAACATTTCACCCCTGTCCTCGTACAATGGCTTGTTGCTAAATGCGGGCTAAAGCCCGCGAAGTATTCTAAAAACCACGTTTCCACTAGCTAAAGCTAGTGGCAATTCATAAAATTACTATATGCCAAGAAAACGCCCTGATTCCGAAGAGCCATCGTCCGCCGTCACCAAACCGCATTCCGTTACCTGTCGCTTTTGCGGGCAGAAGAATGCGGTAAAGGCCGACTACGAGAACCGGACCGCAAACTGCGGCAAATGTAAGCTGCCGCTCTCTAACGAGCCGCATAAGAAGTTTGCCAGCCTGCACAAGAACGATTACGTTCATCCGCTCGACAAAAAGGCGCTTGCGGCGGTCAAGGCTATTCCGGGCGTCGACAGCGCTCTTAAGAAACTGCTCGAATGGACCGGCGAATCCGCGATCCGCGTGATGTTCATGGCGAGCGCGGTCAAGGTCACGCCCAAACAGTGCCCGGACCTTTACGCTAAGCTCGAGATCGCCTGCAGCACGCTGGGCGTGGAAAAGCCGGACCTCTACGTCCAGCAAAATCCAGTCGTCAACGCCTTTACGGGCGGCGTCGAGAAGCCGATCATCGTGCTCCACTCCGCACTCATCGAGCGTCTCAATGACGAAGAAACGCTTGCGGTCATCGCCCACGAGGTTGGCCATATTCATGCCGAGCACGTGCTTTATCTCACTGCCGCACGCTTGATCGAGGCACTTATCAATGTTTCGGTCGCGCGCCTGATACCCGGCTCGGAGATCATCAAACTCATTATCTCGATGGGCATTGCGAGCGCACTGCTCTCGTGGGCACGCCGTGCCGAGCTTTCATGCGACCGCGCCGCCCTGCTCGTCATGCAGGACCCGCACGTCATCGGACGTACCATGATGAAACTCGCCGGCGGCACATTCGCCTCAAAGATCGACTACGACCTTTTCCTCGAACAGGGCCGCGAATTCAAGAAGAAATACGACGAAAGCCGCCTCGACCGCTTCTGGGCGGACGTGATGAACTCAGGCCTCTCGCACCCGTTCCCGATCTGGCGCGTCGCTGAGATCCTCGAATACGTCGAGACCGGCGAGTATCAGGAATTGATGGATAGGGAATAGGAAGTCTAGAGGCCGGGTAAGATGTTTGCGAAATACATTCAAATGGAATTAGAATGTACGAAATTATCCTATGGCCTCCCGACCGCAAACCCGATCGCTAATAGCTTTGGCTATCGTTGCGGCTGCCGCAGTCTCGATGATCGCTGCAGCTGTCGCCGGCCCACCCTCGGACGAGCCGGGGTCCAGTTCCCTTCAGATTTCCGCGATAGGGGCCGTTAAGAAATCGTACCCGGAGACGATGGATGAACCGTGCTTCTCCTCGGAGACCGGAAGTCTGGATCCATCTTTCGGTACAAACGGGAAGGTGACGACGCAGGTTGTGCCAAGGTGGGACGAAGCTCGGTCTGTCGCAATTCAATCGGACGGCAAGATCGTCGCTGCGGGGCATGCCTATTTCGATGATTTGACCGCTGCCGACTTCGCTATTGTCCGCTACAACCCCGATGGGTCACTTGACACGTCATTTGGAAGCTCTGGAGTAGTGGTGACGCCAATTCTTTCAGAGGCCGACAAGGCTTATTCGGTCGCAATCCAGCCCGACGGAAAGATTGTGGTGGCCGGTTTCGCCTCAACACGTGGAAGCGGATCGAGCTTTATCTTTTACTTTGCCGTTGTTCGCTATAACATAGACGGAACCCTCGACACTATATTTGGCGTCGACGGTAAAGTGACTACTTCCGTCCTGGGTGCCATTGATATCGCCCGCAGTGTCGCCATCCAACCGGACGGAAAGATCATCCTCGCCGGAGAGACCTCGACTGGAGGGAGCGTATTTGATATCGCCGTGGTTCGCTACAACCCGGACGGCTCGCTTGACACAACCTTCGGGGTCGGTGGCAAAGTTACGACTTTCTTGTCTGGGCATAATGACAATGACCATGCCGAATCGGTGGTCGTCCAACCCGATGGTCGGATCGTAGTTGCAGGGCGCTCCGAAGTTGGGCCAAACTACGATTTTGCTGTTGTTCGGTACAATTCTGATGGGTCTCTCGACACCACATTTGACTCTGACGGTAAGGTGACAACTCCGATTCGAAGTGGTGGAGACTGGGCCTATGGTGTGAAAATTCAGCCTGATGGCAAGATTGTGGTTGCAGGAAATGCCTCAGACGGGAGCGCGGACTTTGCGGTGGTTCGCTACAATCAGGACGGTTCTCTCGATCTAACATTTGACGGAGACGGCAAAGTGACGACCCCTGTCTTCGTAGGATCTGACGGAGCCCAGTCTGTTGCGATCCAACCCGACGGTAAGATCGTCCTGGCGGGATTTGCAAATGGGATCTATGACTTTGCTTTGGTCCGCTACAATCCGAATGGCTCTCTTGATCCGACATTCGACGGAGACGGAATAATAACGACCTCATTCCTTTCGAGCCATGATTTCGCTTTTTCAATGGCGATCCAACCTGACGGCAAGATCGTCGCCGTGGGGTATACGGTTACCGGAAATAATACGGGTTTTGCCTTGGCCCGCTATGGTGCTCCATGCGGGTCGCCCACACCGACGCCAACGTCCACGAGCACCCCAACCCCTACGCCGGTAGCCACACCAGAGTTTGAGAGTGACGTGGCTCCGAGGCCTAATGGTGACGGCATTGTTGTCGCGACCGACGTTACCCAGATACGGCGTTTTGCTACTGGCCTTGACACGCCCGTTGGTAGCGAGGGACAGCGTGCCGACTGTGCCCCCAGGCAGTCACTTGGCGATGGAATCATTAATGCAGGAGACGTCATTCAAGCGCGACGTTATGCGACTGGGCTGGATCCACTGACAGCTACGGAAGGATCGGGTATGTTGCCAAGTGGTAAGCGGAGAGTTTTCAAAGTCGACAGTGTAGCAACGCACTTTTCCGACGGTTCGCATTTTATTTGGCCATGACCGAAAACAACCTCTAGATCGACCTCGGGACGGCAATCGGCGCGCCGTTCCCCGTCAGGCCGTTGTGTCCGCATCAGCATGATGCGGCATTATCGGTATTTTGTTACATTATCGGCGGTTTGGTATTCCATTCCTTTATAGAATATGCCAGCATATCCAGCGGCGATATTCGCGGCCAAGCCGAGGTAGGGCCGTTTGATGCCGGAGGAACCGTGTCCCGAGGTTGGTGGGACAGTAATACAGTGTATGTCGTTTGTATGCGGTTTGTATTACATTTTGCCGTTTTGGGACGAGAAGCCGGGCGGTCAGGTATTGAAAATAAAGGACTTACGTATTTTATCGTGTGGAAAACTCGTGGGACACGGGACAAGGCTAGGAAAGCCAAAAGTAAAAAGGCAAAAGGCAAAATTGGAACGAGGGACGTGCGCTAAACGCCGCCGTCGAATGAGCCGATATTTGATATAATTTGATGCGGAGGAATTAGTTTTATCAGCAACGTTCACGGGTTTACCCGCGGCCTAAAACACAACCAGCTTCGGCGTATCGAAAAGCTCGGTACTCGCCGCGTCTCTCAGGATCAGATCGTCTCGCCTGAGCTTGCCCGGCAGATGTCCGAGCTTTCGCACGAGACCGGACGCCAGATCGGCGTGCTGCTGAACCGTAAGGGCCAGGTCGAGTACGTCATGGTCGGCACCGCAAAGCAGATCGAGCTGCCGGATTTCGGACGCGCCCGCGTGTCGGAGGACCGCTTTCGCGGGCTGCGCTGCGTGCACACGCATCTGCTCGGCGAAAAGTTGACACAGGACGACCTTACCGACCTTGCGTTGCTCCGGCTAGACCTGATGTCTATAATCCAGGTCGACCGCAAGGACGGTCTGCCGGGACTAGTCTATTCAGCTCATCTTGTGCCGACAACCGCCGAGAGCCTCGAGGTCGAAGCTCAGTCGCTGCCCTACGAGTATCTCGAGCCCAACGTTCCATCGCAGCTCGACACCGATTTCATCTCGCTGATCAATTCGCTCGAGGACGAGATGGCCCGCAACCGGCTGACCGCGCGGACGCGTCAGACGGGCCGCGACCGTGCGATCCTTGTCGGCGTAACGACGGGCGACCTCGACGAAGAGGCCGAATCGCTGGCCGAGCTAAAGGAACTCGCCGAATCCGCCGACGTTGTGATCCTCGACACTATCATCCAGCGGCGTCCGCAGATAGATCCAAAGACCGTTCTCGGCAAGGGCAAACTCGACGATCTGCTGATCCGCTCGATGCGGTTGGGAGCGGACATTCTGGTGTTTGACACCGAGTTGAGTCCGGCGCAGGTCAGGTCGCTCTCCGACGCGACGGAATTAAAGGTCATTGACCGGCCGCAGTTGATCCTCGACATTTTTGCACAGCGTGCACAGAGCCGGGAAGGTAAGCTCCAGGTCGAGCTTGCCCAGCTCAAATACCTGTTGCCGCGGCTTGTGATCGGCCAGAATTCGGCATTCTCGCGTCTTGCGGGCGGCATTGGCGGACGCGGCCCCGGCGAAACAAAGCTCGAGACCGACCGCCGCCGCGTTCGCGACCGCATCGCTCAGCTCGAGAAGCAGGTCGATAACCTCGGCCATCAGCGTCAGGAACGCCGAAAGAAGCGCGTCGAGAAACATCTGCCGATCATTTCGCTCGTCGGCTATACAAACGCTGGTAAATCGACCCTGCTGAATGCATTAACGCAGAGCGAAGTTTACGTCGAAAAGAAAATGTTCGCGACGCTCGACCCAACCTCGCGGCGTCTGCGTTTGCCGTACGATCAGGAAGTCATCATAAACGACACCGTCGGATTTATTCGCGACCTGCCCGAGGCTTTGGTCTCGGCGTTTCGGGCCACTCTCGAAGAGATCGCGGACAGCGACCTGCTAGTCCACGTCGTCGACGCATCAAATCCCCGCGTGATCCAGCAGATCGCGTCAGTGGTCAAGATCATCAATGACCTTCATTTCGGAGACATTCCGCAATTGATCGTTTTGAATAAGACCGACCTGCTCGACGACGAACAGATCGATGGCTTAAGTCGGCAGATAAAGCTTGACACGGCAAGCGAATGCGTGGCAATTTCAGCTATCCGGCGTGAATCGCTCCGGCCGATGGTCGAGATGATCGGCGAGGCTATTGGCCGCGAAACTTCGATGGACGCCCAGTTTGCGAGCGCACGATGAGTAAACGGATCAGAGATCTCAGATCACCCGTCACCGAGTGGCGCAAATGGCTGTTCGACATGGCGGCGCGTCCGTTCTCTCGTTTCTCCGAGGCTCAACGATTCTGGCTCGGCTTCGTATTTCTCTGTATTGTCACGACAGTACTGATCCATAATCCGTTTTGGCAGGGCGGCAGCCAGCAGGACTATAAGGAAGGCGATGTCTCGCGTGAGAGCATAATCTCGCCAGCGGACATCTACTTTGTAGATCCTCAGGAATCGGAACGGCTAAAGAACGAGGCCAAGGACTCGATAAAGCCGATCTTTCGGTTCGAATCAAACAAGGCCGACCAGGCCGTTCAGGGTTTCCTGTCGGCATGGGAAAAGCTGCAAAGGAATCGCGATCCGGCGGCAAAGAACACCAATGCCGATCAGAAAGCGGAACAACGCTGGACAGGTGCCGGCGGCCCGGAGGTCGGCAAGGTATTTGCCGCACGGTCTTTTAGCCGGAATGAACTCGACGCCGTACAAAGCGCCCTTCGCGAAAGTGCGTCCGGTTACATTTACGACGATACCGAGAAACAGTATTTCCAGAACGAGGTCTTTGTTTTCGACCGCTCAAAACCGAATCTGCGGACAAACTTCTCGATGCCGGAGAGCAACTGGATCGCACTCTCGGTCGCCCGCGACAAGCTGAAAACGCGGCTCAACGGTATCAAGAGCCTCTCGCCGAAAGAGATCGACGCATTCTACGCGGCCGCACAAATATTGGTCGAACCGAGCATCTCGTACGACAGTGTTGCGACCGAGACCGCCAAGCAGTCGGCTATCGAAAACACTCAGTCGCGAATGATCTCACTCAAACGCGGGCAAAAGATCGTCGATGAAGGAAGTATCGTCACGTCGGACGTTCTGACAAAGATCGCCGCGATACGCAACTACATGTCGTCGGAGCGCACATTTAACCGGTTTATCGGTGTGCTGCTGCTCGTCACGGCTCTGTTTTGGGTCGCGTGGAAATTTGTCCGGCATCGAGGCGTCGTGCCCAGGCTGGCACTGTCCGCTCCCAAGACATTTGCTCTGCTTGGCTTCGTCGTGGTCGTTCAGACGTTCATGGGCGCGATATTCTTTAAGCTCGCCGATTTTACAGCACTGCAGAATATCAAGGCTCCAATGAACGACCCGATGCTCTGGGGATTTGCGATACCTTTTGCTACCGGCAGCCTCCTGATTGCGCTCCTGGCAGACAGGCCGACCGCACTCGTTACGGGGCTGATCAATGCATTGATCGCCGGATTCCTGGCCCCACGCGGGTTGGAATTTGCGGTTTTTGCAGCCCTTGTCTCGT
>CAYSMU010000141.1:6983-7580 GCA_964432145.1 uncultured Chloracidobacterium sp. | reverse complement strand
AAAAATCGCGAATTGTTCGTGATCTCATCGCAACAAGATAAACAACTTAGTTTCTGTGGGAATGATTTTCAATTTAATACAATTACCGGCTCATGTCGAGGGCAGTCAGATCCCAGAAATAACCTGCAGATGTTGGCTGAAATTTCTGTTACGCAACAACATATTGTGCTTGCGTTTGGCATTTATTGATATAAAATGAGGTTTTGATAATGAATAGGAGGAGAATGAGTCTACTAACTGGAAGAGTATTGCTTTTGAACTTTTCGTACGAGCCTCTTGGCACGGTCGGCGTTGCCCGAGCGGTCTGTCTGTGGTTTCGCGGAGCAGTTCATGTCGAAGAGAACGATGGCGACAACGTCCTTCATTCTCCGTCAACAGTATTCCCCGTGCCTTCCGTAGTCCGATTGCGTAACTACATACATGTTCGCCGAAATAACCGGGAAACGACAATGAAACGTGCCCGGATTTACATTCGCGACCGTTATCGCTGCCAATACTGCGGTGAGCACAGGCACGCCAAAGACCTGACGCTCGACCACATATTCCCTCGAGCACAAGGCGGCGAGAGCACGCCTCAGAATCTCGTGACCGCATGCG
>CAYSMU010000141.1:1735-6973 GCA_964432145.1 uncultured Chloracidobacterium sp. | reverse complement strand
AAGTGTAACCAGCGCAAGGGCAACCGCACGCCCGAGCAGGCACGCATGCCTCTGCTTACTTCGCAGAAGCTGCTTCGCCTTGGCCTCGACCATGTGTTGCTGTGTCATTATGCGGAAAATCGTCCTGAGTGGAGAAAATATCTGTTTATGGACGAGGTTGACGAAGAGGCCAGAATTATGGCGGCATAGTTTCTGGACAATTTGTGTTTTTCGGATGCGATCGCGGTAAAAAAGCCGCGGTCGCATTTTGTTGACGGCTATTCAGTACTTATTGGAGAGAGATCATGAAATTACTATTTATTTATGGACCACCGGCGGTTGGAAAGCTTACCGTTGCGCGTGAGATCGCAGATCGAACTTCGTTCAAGGTATTTCATAATCACCTAAGTATTGACGCTATAGTACCTATCTTTGAGTTTGGCTCGCAGTCATTTTTTAGGTTGGTCGAATTGATCCGGGTTGAAACAATTGCCGAAGCAGCCCGTGAAAAAGTCGATCTGATCTACACTTTTTGCTACGCGAAGGGTCTCGACGAAAGCCACATAGAGAAGGTGAAAGCTGCCGCCGAGGAAAATGGCGGGGAGGCGCATTTCGTCTTGCTTACGTGCAGCGACGAAGAGCTAAAGCGGCGTATAGTTTCCGAAGATCGAAAGAAATTTACTAAGGCGAATACAGTCGAAATGGCCGAAATGTTCCTGGCGACGTACGATCTTCGCTCACGAGTTCCGTATGAGAATTCGTATTCACTGGACAATACGGATCTCGCTCCGGACAAAGCGGCTGCAAGGATAATCGAACATTTTGGGTTTGAAACTAAATAATATTGGTGAATACGATGAGATATAAGACAGAATCGGAAATAGCCGAGGTCGTACGGTCATTTGAAGACGCGACGATCAGCCGCGATGCGTGGAAACACGCCGAGCATCTGACTGTCGCCCTGCATTACTTGACACTGCACGAAATTGATACGGCGACCGAAAAGATGAGGTCAGGCATTTTCAGACTACTTGGTGCATTTGGCGTCGACCTTTCGAAAGAGATGCCCTACCACGAAACGCTGACAGTATTCTGGATGCGGACTGTCGCGGATTTCAACGCGTCGAAGAACGGAGCTTCCCTGCTTGAAAAGGCGAACGAACTCACCGCCAACTTCGATAAAGACTATCCGCTCAGATTTTATAGCCGCGACTTTTTGTTCTCTGACGAGGCGAGGGCGAGGTTTGTCGAGGGCGACCTCGGTGATCAAGAATCGGAGATTTAGGTTAAGATAATTACTTCGCCCGGGCCAGCGTGCGGGCTAATGCAATCATATGCTTAGGTTTTTCAACACATTATCGCGTCAGATCGAGGAATTTCAGCCGCTTGAAAACAATAAAGTGCGGATGTATATCTGCGGACCGACTGTTTGGAATTTCGCGCATATCGGCAACTTTCGGACGTTTGTTTTCGGCGATATTTTACGGCGATACATAAAGTTCAAGGGCTACGATCTCACCCACGTGATGAACCTGACCGACATTGACGATCGGATCATCAACGAGGCAGCTGCACGCAACATATCGATCGATGAATTTACGGCACCGTACGCGCAATATTTTCTCGAGGATTTCGACGCGCTCGGCAACGAACGGCCTGAGATCATGCCGCGGGCGACCCATCATATACCCGAAATGATCGAGATCATCTCAACCCTGCTTGCGAATGGCCACGCGTACGAATCCGACGGCTCGATCTACTATCGGATCACCGCTTTTCCGGAATACGGCAAGCTGTCGAAGATCAGTTTTTCCGGCAACCGCGAAGGCGGCAGCGAACGTATCGATACCGACAAGTATGACAAGGAAGACGCCCGCGATTTTGCACTTTGGAAGCTCGTCGGCGAAGACGAACAGCCCGGCTGGGATGCTCCGTTCGGCCGTGGCCGTCCGGGCTGGCATATCGAGTGCTCGGCAATGTCGATGAAATATCTCGGCGAGACCTTTGACCTGCATGCCGGCGGTCAGGACTTGCAGTTTCCGCATCACGAGAACGAGATCGCGCAAAGTGAAGGGGCAACCGGCAAGCTCTTCGCAAAGTACTGGATACACAGTGAGTTCCTCAAGATCGACGACGTCACGATGTCGAAGTCGAAGGGCAACTTTTTCACGTTTCGCGACCTGCAGGCACAGGGCTATTCGCCGCTGGCGATCAGGTATTTGCTGCTGTCGGTTCCCTATCGCAAACAACTGAATTTCACTTTCGAGGGACTACAAGGAGCAGAATCCACGATCGAAAGGCTGCGAAATTTCCGCTCGCTTGTTCGCGATGCCAAGGTTGATGAAGGATCGAACGAAGGTGCCGCAGCATCGATTGCCAAGGCCCTCGCCGACTTCGAGGCCGCGATGGACGACGATCTGAACACGGCTGCCGCACTGGCCGCGATCCACGACCTGGTCCGAGAGATCAATACGGTGCTCGCCGCAGGCCATCTCAAGGCAGACGACCAGGTTGCGGTTTTGGATGCGATAGCGAAATTCGATTCGGTACTGGGTATTTTCGGTGCTGAAGAAAGCCAGCTACTCGACGCAGATATCGAGGCACTGATCGAAGAGCGTCAGGAAGCTCGCAGGAATCGCGACTTTGCCAGATCGGACGAAATTCGCGACGAACTTGCCGCAAAAGGCATCATTCTCGAAGATACGAAAGAGGGCGTGAGGTGGAAACGGAAGTAGACTTCACTCTTGTGGAGTGCGTACCAATTTAACGAGAAAAACAGATTCGTTGTCTACCCTTGTTTTTTTGGCGTCAACTGCTTCGTATCCTAAGTAATCCATTTCTCGCAACACGTGAGGGCGATTGGAGAAAAATGAAATACCTGGCTTGTCATGATCCGGATCAGGGTCTCGAAAAGCGATCCACAACTCCGAGCCGGAGAATGCTGTCTTAGGATCGAGCAATTTGACCTCGTCGAAACCACGTGGGAGAAAGTAAGCCGCATCTTCCTTCGTACCTGGAAAGTCCTTAACAACATTCACCTGCAAGTTTGGAAATTTCCGTCCCGCGAACCAAATGTGATACCCAACGAGATGTTCAAACGCATAGATTGTCCTCGGCTGCGCCGAATAGTCGGGCGTCAGAAACATTTCGTTAACCAGTGGTTCCCATGCACACCAAGAGTTCTGCGGAGAATCTTTCGCTGCTCGACTCACGAATCCATATCCCGCAAAAAATATAACTAGAGTGACCGCCGCAACCGTTAGCCATTTCAAGCTTCGTGAGGTCAGCATGATTGCCACATAGATGCAGAATGGGGCGAATACGACTATCAGATGCCTAGTTCCCCACATCGAATATGGCAAAATCCAGCTTGCAATGAACGTAATAACGACCGGAAGCTTGATGAATAGAAGTAGGAAATAGACGTGTCTTCGTTCGTGGTCGCTAAGGTCTTGCCAGTTGACAACGAACACAACTGCCGCGATCACAATTACAAGCAGAAGTGGTACTGTGATCCGAAAAACGGATATAGGCTCTGCACTGCTAGTCTGGAAGTAGAACGGCTCAATTAAGTTGAAAACGAAAGTGATGATCTGTCGAATTCCAGGCCGCGACATCCAGCCTATGTTTTGCCCGAGTCCGCTTCCCGCGGATGCCGCCTGCCAGACCGCCACGACCCACGGGACAAATCCCGCTGCGACTATGCCAAACATCATCGTGATCCGCCGCCATTTGATCCGCTGAAACCAAAGTATCAAAGCGACTTCGGAGAGAACTACAAACCATCCGAAGTAGTGCGTGTAAACCATCAGGAGATTGATAATAACGAGTGGGAGAAAACTCTTGCCTTTGACGAAATACCTCGCAAACAGCCATATCGAAAACAACGACAGGCACATTAGCAGGCTGTACATCCGTACTTCCTGGGCGTATTTGATAAGCGAACCGTTTACCGCGAGTAGGAATAAGGCGAGCGTTTGTGTCCACCTTCCGAGTTTCAATTCTCGGCATAGCGAGACAAATGGAAAGACCGCGACGATCGAAAAGACAACCGGAAACAAACGAAGCAAGAACAGGCTTTCGCCGCCAACGGCTATCCACAATTTGAGTAGAAGATAAAAAAGGGGCGGATGGATTAGGTCGAGCGAAACGAACGAGAGTATCGAATTCCACGAATGTTCCGCAGCGTGGACGCTGAAGATCTCGTCAAACCAAAGACACGACTGCGTCAGATCCCAAAACCTCGCCACTGTGTAAAGGGCAAGCACTAATACAAACGCCGCGATCTGAAGCTGGCGCCCGTACTTCATCTAAAGGGCCACGCCGCTGCAAAGTTTGCCGCCAATGCTGGTATAGCAGAGTTCGACTCTTTTAAACGTATCTGTGTCGCGGCAGAACGAGAGGCAGCTCTCGTAAGGCCTCGAGTAAATATGTAAACTGACGGCGCGTTGGTCGTATTCTGCAAGATTCAGGATCTGATGGATGGGCTCCTCTAATTCGACCTTTGCTGCCTCGCAATTCGATAAGACGTAGGAATCGGTCTCACGCAATCTGCAATATCCTCTCGATTCGTCCATTTCGTCGATCGCGAAATTCTGGCCTTTCAGCCGTCCGACCGGCACAGTCATCCAGCATTTTTGATCGGAATGATCGTGGACACGCGAGACTTGCCCTTTCTCCCAGCAGATGGTCATCATCTCGAATCGGTCATCCTTGTAGATCAGGTTTCGAGTATAAAACGCAGGGCTGAAAAAGAAGTATTTGGTGATCGAATCCACCTCGACTGGCATGTCGGCGAGAAATCGATATACGTTGTCACAGGTGAACTCGTCATCAGAGATCGACTTGAGGCCCGAAATGATCTGATCTACATGAGGCATATTTGCACGGAATTGTAACAGATTTTCCGCTGAATTAAAGTATCGTGAGGCATTAAGCGGACGCAAGGGGAAAAGGTGGAATTCTGGCAAATTACGTCACCGGGACAAAGTCTAGATTCTTTGCAGAATCATTTCCTGTCGCTTATAATACTGAGTTTGCCCAGTTTTCGCAGTTAGTTTTTCGGAGGAATTGATTTTGCCTAAAGCAGCAACAAGCCAGAAGCCATCGGCCAAAGCGGCTAAGACGGCCAAAACCGCGACGAATGGCTCAAGCAAGTCAAACGCTACATCTGATTTCGTTGATGTCGAGCTCGCCAAAGCCGAATACGCCGCACGGCGTACGTCTCAGCTCGCGGCGATCAAAAAAACGGGCAAGGAA
>CAYSMU010000141.1:0-1711 GCA_964432145.1 uncultured Chloracidobacterium sp. | reverse complement strand
GGCCGCCGTTTCGAGGAAAAATGCGCTGAGGTCTACCGGATGGGCAAGATCGGCGGCTTTTGCCACCTATACATCGGCCAGGAAGCTATCGGCGTCGGTTCAATGATGGCGTTGAAGCCGACCGACATGGTCATCACCTCGTACCGCGACCACGTTCAGGCGATGATCAAGGGCATTTCGCCGGAGAGCGTAATGGCCGAGCTTTACGGAAAAGAGGGCGGATGCGTGAAGGGCAAGGGCGGCTCGATGCACATGTTCTCAAAGGAGCTTGAGTTTTACGGCGGACACGGTATTGTCGGGGGACAGATCGGCGTCGGCACCGGGATGGCATTTGCCGCCAAGTATAAGGGAACGGACCAGGTTACGCTTTGCTTTTTCGGCGAAGCTGCCGTCAACCAGGGCATTTTTCACGAATCCTTAAACATGGCCCAGCTCTGGAAGCTACCGGTCATCTTTATCTGTGAGAACAATCAATACGGGATGGGAACGTCGCAAGCTCGAGCTATGAGTTCGCGGAGCATCGCGAAAAAGGCCGATGCTTTCGAAATGGCAAATGAGTTCGTTGACGGCATGGACGTTATGGCCGTTCGGGAAGCGACGCTACGTGCTATTGAGCGGGCTCGAAAGGATGGCTCGCCGACATTGCTGGAGATCCGTGCGTATCGGTACATGGGACATTCGATGTCCGACCCCGGAAATTACCGTACGCGTGACGAGATCCTGAAATATCAGGAACGCGATCCCATCATTCTTTTCAAGGACAGCTTGAAGGAAGCAAAAGTGCTGGGCGACAAGGATTTTGAAAAGATCGAACAGGAAGCTCACGACGCAGTCGAGCGTGCGGTGAAATTCTCGGACGAAAGCCCGTATCCCAGCGAGAGCGAGCTGTTTACCGACGTATTGGCTTAACCTCAATTTGACTGATAGGACTTGTAGGACTTATGCGTCCTATTGAATTTAACTAGAATGGCAGTTTTGACCATCCGCGATGCGCTGAACGAGGCACTTCGCGAGGAAATTATCAGAGACGAGAACGTCTTCATCATGGGCGAGGAAGTCGCCGAGTATGACGGCGCATACAAGGTGACCCGCGGACTCTGGAAAGAGTTCGGCGATAAGCGCGTTATCGACACACCGATCACGGAGCTTGGCTTCGCGGCTGTCGGCGTCGGTGCCGCGATGGCGGGCCTTCGTCCGGTGATCGAGTTCATGACATGGAACTTCTCGATCCTCGCATCCGATCAGATCATCAATCACGCGGCAAAGATGCTGTATATGTCGGGCGGGCAGTTCAAGGTGCCGATCGTTTTCCGCGGGCCCAATGGTTCGGCATATCAAGTCTCGTCACAGCACTCACAGGCACTGGAAGCTTTCTATGCAAACTTCCCAGGCCTCAAGGTCGTAATGCCGTCGACCGCAGCCGACGCAAAGGGTTTGTTGAAATCTGCGATCCGTGACGACAATCCGGTCATGTTCCTCGAGCAGGAACGCATGTACGGCCTCAAGGGAGAAGTTCCTGAGGGCGATGATTTCACGATTCCGCTCGGTGTCGCCGACGTCAAACGCGAAGGCACTGACTGCACGATCGTCGCACGTTCGATGACCGTGCCGATGGCCCTGCAGGCCGCAGAACAGATCCAGAATGAGTTTGACGTTTCGGTCGAGGTCATCGATCCGCGAACCATCAAGCCGCTCGATATCGACACGATCG
>CAYSMU010000140.1:4127-7629 GCA_964432145.1 uncultured Chloracidobacterium sp. | reverse complement strand
GTCCGCAAGTGCCGCGTGGGCTCGGGCATTCTTTGGTTCCAGGGTTACTGCCTGCTCCAGAACGACTGTTGCTTTGTGCAGCGATTCTCCGGTTCGATCACGCCAAAATGAGCGTCCAATCTGAAGCAAGTCCTCCGCATTCGGTTCGGCCACAAATATCTGCTGAGCCTCCGACCGCTCCAAATAGCCAGTGCCCCCAAACAAGACGATCCCAATTCCAATAATGACCACGGCAGCGATCAAACTAACTGTAAGCCGCAGCCGTGTCAGCCGTGTGCCATTAGGCAAATTAGTCGAGGCAGATTCTCTGCTGAACGCAAAGCGATAATTCGTCCTCCGTTCAATGACTACCTCTTCCTCATTCTGAACGATCTCTCGCACGTCGGCATCGAAGCGATATCCGCGTTTGGGAAATGTTTTGATGAATCGAGGGTTGCGCGAATCGTCGCCAAGGATATGCCTCAGGGTGGAGATATTTCGATTTAGATTCCCGATCTCAACGAACGAATCCGGCCACACCCTATCTACCAACTCGTCCTTGGTCAATGTGTGTCCGCGGTTCTCGACTAATGCAAGGAGTATCTCAAACGATTTGGGAGTCAAAGGAACCGGTTCACAATCGCGCGATAGTATTCGCTCGCGCGTGTCTAGACAGAACGGGCCGAACTCAAAAAGATGTTTTAGCTCGCGTTCAACCATAACGAGCGAAATTTTCCGAAAAATTTCAGGTTTTTCGAAAGATTTCTTATGTCCAATCCCGATTTAATTAACTCACCGATTTTAGGTTCATTACGATCATATGCGCAAGGAAAAAAATAGGATTATCACAACCATCGAAGCTGCTATCGAAACGCGTGAGACCATTATTGTCCGACGGCGGCGCACGTCTGCTCCGATCGGTGGTGAAATTTCCAGCGTCGAGATCAAGCATGACGGCGAGAATAGACTCGATAATCCAAGACCAAATCAGAGGAAACAAAATGGAAACGACTAGATTCATTGGAAGGGCCAGGACGCTTGCAGCGTACGTGCTTTTGGTTGCTTTCGTGTTTGGATCGCTGCCAGCGAGTTCATCGCACTCCCAGGCCCAAACACATACAATCGGGCAAGCCAGAGACCTCAACCCACGAAATTTTCAGATGCCTCCATTTCCTGTCTGGACAGGGCTGGGCCAACGCGATATGGACGAGATACTTCCGCGCGGAGCAACAGCTCGAATGGAGGGCGCAGATCGACACGGCAATAAGTATCTGGTCACTGGGATAACAGACCTGATAGCGTTCGCCGTCGATTTTGGCGCAAGATCTGCTCAAAGAAATGCGGGCGTGCCCGGGGTGGGAAAACCAGGTGCGACGGCCCCGTTACAACTCGACTCGCGGGCAAAGGACGCGATGAGTAAGCTTGCGGAGGCAATGAATATTGTCACTTACGCCAAAAAAGTTCCGGCGGATCCGCGAAATCCGTTTCCAGTTGGGCCGTTGCCCAACCCTCAGCTCATCATTCTCGAGCGTCCGGCAGGGTTCGATCTCAATCGCGAGCCGATATCGGCGATCGGCGGCCGCTGGGTTAGGTACTGCGAACCAGTTACACCATGCGCCCGGCCTGCTGAACCGATCCCTGAGGACGTTTCAGACTGCGCCGCCGAGCATGCTGAGGTTGACCGGCTGATAGAAAAGATCGACGCGATAAACCAGAACATCAAAGCCGCCCAGGCCTTGAAAGAGATGCTCGAGTTCGCCGAGTCTGCAGGTAATGCAATGGATGTAGCGACACTCTTGATGGCGGGATTTGCGGTTGCGACATGCCCTGTTTCACCTTTGACATGCGCCGTACTGGTCGGCGGATATCTAGGCGGCTATAAAGCTGCCAAAGCCGCGCTCGCAGATCTTACATTGAGTCAGAGCATCCAGGCAGTTCAGCGGCAGATCGATGAGCTCCGGCGGGTACGGTCCCTGTATATGCAAGGGTTAAGTGATGCATACCGTGAACTGGAGAACTGCCGAACAGCCGCAGCAGCGGCTGAAGGGAGAAACACAGCCGCTTTCCAGCGTTACATAACCGTTGACCTAAAGGCCTACTACGACTGCCTTAAGCTCCGGCGATGCGGTTGGCGGTGGATACCAGGCTAATCGGGATGGCGAGGTTGTAACGGCCAAAACGAGATTCGATCAGTGTAGAGATCATCAACGAAGGAGATTGCTATGAGAAAGATTGCTTTTGTAGTCATTGTGATTGGCGTTTTCGTTTTCTCTGATGCTAAGAGCGTAGCGGCTCAGGATCAGCAGATCAGTGTTACGCGTGAATTGAGGATCGGTTTTGATAAGTCCTCGAACACCTTTGCATACAACTGGACGGTCAAGGTCAGATGCGGAGGACGCCCGCCGCGTGAGTTCGATCTTACGATCGACCAGTACTTCGACCTGTACTCCGAAGCAGTCGATGCAGCGATCGGGGCAGGCAAGGCACGCGAGACCTTTTCTGCTCGCACCCGAAAGCGCGGCTCGATAACGACCGAGACGATGATCGTCACGACCACCTATCAAGGCCACTGTGTGACCCCGTGAGGTGCGAGATGAAAAAACTGTTGTCGCTGGCTGCGGTGAGCCTGTTTGTCGTCTCCGTCGCGTTTGCCCAACCCGTTTCCGTAAAGCACGAGCCCGTCGCCAAAAAACCGGGAGCTAAACGGATCGGAGTGCTCATGCCCGTTGTCGAACTCGAACTAAAAAGCGAGAAGGTCGATCCTGCCGACGCGGTTGCCGACGCGTTCATCGCTCTTTTGGCATCGGACAGCGTCGAATTTGTCAGGCTCGATGGACGCTCAAGCCTGACCGCCTACAAAGAGGCACGCGACAAGCAATGCGACTTTGTGCTAAAGGTCAGTCTCGTTCAAAAAAAGGCAAAACAAGGGGGCAGCGTTTTCGACCGGCTGATCGATCGCTCATCTGACTCGGCCGTTTCAGAGGCAACGAGAAAGATCCCTGTTGGCAGGAATGTTCCTGGCACGGTCGGGCGCGAGGCGTCAGTCGGCGCAAGTCAAGAGGTAACAAAGCTCGAGATTACGATCAGAATCCGCGACACATTCGTCCTCAGCTACACGCTCCTCACACCAAAGCCGGCAACGATCTCGGAAAAGTCGTTTAGTGCCAACGCAAAAAAAGACAACGACGAGGTTATGCTGCCACTGATCGAAAAAGCTGCCGAGCATATCGCCGTGGCAATCGGCAATTGAAGCTGCTTTGCTCCTGCGGATATAATGGTCGGTGATGATAGTTGACAACCCGCTTTATCGGGAAAAGGTCTATTCGATCGTCCGGCAGATACCAGTCAGTCGCGTCATGACATATGGCCAGATCGCTATCATTCTAGGTGAAGGCTACACTGCGCGGACGATCGGCTACGTCATGCACGCCTCGCCGGACGACGTGCCGTGGCAGCGTGTGATCAATTCGCAGGGGAAATGCTCGACCGGACGCTTGACGATCCCTATGAATTTGCAGCAGGA
>CAYSMU010000140.1:997-4027 GCA_964432145.1 uncultured Chloracidobacterium sp. | reverse complement strand
CCTAGCGGCCCCATTTCAGCTTATCCCGCAAAACGTCAAAGTAGTTGCGATTGGCCGGTTGGACAAGGTTGAATGTGGTCTTGCTTTTACGGATCTGCACACGGTCACCGGCGCGCATCGGATATCCGATCTGTCCGTCGAGGCTCAGCACGACGCCCTCGTTCTCATCTTTGAGTTTCAAGGCGATCTCTGCATTGTCTGGAACGACAATCGGGCGATTGGTCAACGTAAACGGGCAGATCGGAGTTATCACGACCGCGTTCATCGAAGGGTAGATTATCGGGCCGCCCGCCGACAGGTTATAGGCGGTCGAGCCGGTCGGCGTCGACACGATCAGCCCGTCTGCACGAAAACTGTTTACAAAGAGATCGTTGAGCCTGACGTCGATCTCGATGATCCGGGCCAGTGCGGCCTTATTGATGACGACGTCATTCAAGACGCGGCCGGCTGCAAGCTTCTGATCGTCGCGCCAGTGCTCGGCGTCGAGCATCACACGCCGCTCGACCTCAAATTCGCCGCGCATTACCGCTTCAAGCGCCGTGAACATCTCCTCGATCCGAACATCGGTCAAATACCCGAGGCTGCCATGATTTATTCCCAATACAAGGACATCCATTTGACCGACCATTCGCGCGGTCGAGATCATCGTTCCGTCACCGCCAAGCACGACAACAAGGTCCGCCTTGAGCAGCAGTTTGTTTTCGGCGCGCGACTCGCCCGCCGAGACCGGCCCGCCGATCTGCGCTATGCCCCGGGAGACAAGCCATTGGGATAGCTCTGCCGCCGTCCGGTATGCCTCGGCGTTGTTCGGCTTTACCACAATGCCGACCGAGTTGATCTTTGCTTGCACCATATATGCCCAGATGTCCCGTTTATCATCATTTATCGCACACCAAACTGCAAGTATTTTCGGCGCCCGAGTGGCCTTTGCGTTGGATTTACGGGCGCATTTTGCTAGAATTGCGGTTTGTCTCTACCGACAATTTTTGGTTCGTATTCTGAAGTAAAAGGTATCGATCGATGTTAAAGTTTTTCACTCGTCTTGAGAAGACACGTAATTTCGTACTTCTCGTCTTTGCTATCTTGATGGTCGGCAGCCTCGTGTTTTTCTACACGCCGGCTAGCAACACACTCACAGCCAATCTCGCCCAGAGCGAAGAGACTGTCGCTTCCGTTTCGGGACATAAGATCACTGTCGGTGAACTGGTCCGGCAAAAGGAGAATTATTCCCGATTTGGCGGATCGAGTTTCCCGACCCGGACGATCCTCGATGGGCTAATCGGCAGCCGTATCACTCGCGTCGAGGCCGAGCGTCTGGGCTTGACGGCAAGTGATGCCGAGGTTGCCGCCGAGATACGCGAGTCGAATAAGCCGGTCGACGGTAAGCCTTTTGACCAGGCGATCTACGAACAGAACGTCATTGAGAACTTCGGCAACATCGCGGCCTACGAACAAAATGTCCGCGATGACATAAGCGGCAAGAAACTGGACGCCTTTATCACGTCGGGCGTAACCGTTTCCGAGGAAGAGGTCCTGAACGACTATCAGCGAAAGAACGCCAAGTTTGACGTCTCATACGTCACGGTCAACGGCACCGATCTTTCAAAGAAGATAACGCCGACCGATGCCGAGCTTCGCGAATACTTCGACAAAAATAAGCAGGCATATTTCATCAGCGTGCCGCAAAAGAAGATCAAATATGTCTTCGTCAACACCGAGAAGATCGGCCTTAAGCTCAATATTCCTGAGGCCGATATCAAAGCCGAGTTTGACAATCTCGCTCCCGACAAGAAGATCGCCGGCGTCCTGGGCCAGGAGATCGTGCTCCGCGTTCCTAAACCGGACCAGGAAGGCCAGGTATCGGCAAAAGCCGCCGAGTTGGTCCAGCAGCTAAAGAAGGACGGAGCAACGACCGTGACGGAAGAAGCCTTCGCCACGCTGGCCAAGGGCCATTCGGAGAATCCGGCCACGGCCCAGAATGGCGGCAAGCTTAGCGGCCCGGTGCGTGAAAATTCTAATAAGCCGGACGACCCGTATCAGCGGCTGTTGAGGATGAAGCCCGGCGAGGTGACCGAGCCGATAAGCTATCAGGGAAGGTATTTTATCCTTCGCCGCGGCGACGACGTTCCAAAGACGTATGAGACCGCTAAGAAGGAGATCGAGGTCAGCCTTCGCAACCGGCGTGCGTACAGCGTCGCGGCCGAGCTCGCCCAGCGAGTGGTCGACTCGCTCAAAGAGACGAAAGATCCTCTAAAGACGGCCCAGACCTTTGCTGGCGAAGCCAATATGTCGGCCGCCGATATGGTCAAGGAGACGGCTTTTGTAAAACCGGGCGACGACGTGCCGAATATCGGTGTGTCACCGCAATTTGAAGAGGGGATCGCGCCGCTGAACAGCGTTGGCGATGTAGGCGAGAAAACTCCCATTCAAAACGGTTTCGCGATACCGATGCTCACCGATAAGAAAGAACCTCGCGACGCCGAGTTTGACGAGGTAAAGGACAAGATCATCGATATCGTCAAACTTGAAAAGGCCCGTGCTCAGGTCGAAGAGATCGCGAAACAGATCGCTGAGGCCGGCTCGGCTTCTGCGTTGAGCGCGGTGGCGACCTCAAAGGGCCTGACGGCAAAGGACCAGAAGAACTTTGTTCTCGGCTCACCGCTCGGTGAGGGGCCGACGGCCGGAACCAGCAAAGAGCTTGAGGACGCTATTTTCGCGATGAAAGCGGGCGACGTTACGAAAACACCCCTAAAGGTAGGTGATAATTGGTACGTCGTCGGCCTGAATAAACGGGAGGACGCAGACAATGCCGAATTCGCGAAACAGCGAAGCACATTGATGGAGCAGATGCTTTCCCGAAAGCGCTCAGCCGTCTTTGCCGACTATGTCACTGCCCTAAAACTGAAGATGGAAGCAGACGGCTCTATCAAGATCTATAAGGACGAGCTTGACAAGGTCGACGCACCGGTTCCGGGCCTCTCTCCGGCCGACGCTAACTAACTTTTCCCGAAGATCATTTTGACCTGCGAG
>CAYSMU010000140.1:0-983 GCA_964432145.1 uncultured Chloracidobacterium sp. | reverse complement strand
TTCCCTTTCAGGATATCGCTTGTTAGATTGTCAAAGACCATATTGACCATCGAGACACGGAGAAGGGAGCGAGCGGCAAAACTGGCAGATCGACGCCGGCATTGAAAAACCGAACCGGAAGGAGATCCCTAGCCATTGTCCACTCTTCTTTGCCTGCAGGTCATTTGTCCGGACAAATGGCGGACGGTGTCCCGACAATGTCCGACCGTTCAATCGCCGATTGAACACGTATCTTATTGATCTCTAACAGGTTATGTACCATTTTTCTCCCATGTTCAATGTTCAATCGTTTTTTCGAATAAACCTTGCAATTTCCTCAGTATTTTTGCATTTTCGCAAAAATAGGTATTGAACATAGCACATCGTTTCACAAATAGCAATAGACCTCATGTAAGCCGGCCGGAACGCGGACATACACCTGCTTCGTCGCATCAGAGAAACCGTGTGCGGTTGCGACCAGGCTGCCTGACAGGAATGTCAATGTTGGTTAATGTGATGCCTAACTGAGTTTGTCTTGAGAATCCTGGGAAGAAAGGAAAAAGCCACGGAGATGAACAGAAAGATCTAATGATCTCCGTTCTTCTCCGTGGCCCCGATCGGCTGACTTAGCCTATTTCACGTGCAATTCAGCGTAGTGGACAAAGAACCAGTACGTGATCCCTATCCATATTGCGAGGTTGATAAGCGTTGCGGCCAGTCCAACGTTCCTTGTTTTCGGGTTGCGGGCGGCGTTAGCGTCACGTTTTCCGTACATCAAAACAATGACGAGTACGCCGGTCACGCCCCAGGCAAACAATCGGACCGCCATTTCTATCCACACAAGATGCGAAACCTGCCAGACGGTCAATGCCATTGCGAGCACGATACCGATGGCCGCTGCAATTGGGGGTTTGTAGTTTGACTCGCCTTCGTCGCCCTCGCGGTTTTCGTCTATACCTATCTTGCTGTGGTTATAGCTGTACGCAAAGTAGATAACGAGACCG
>CAYSMU010000139.1:0-7643 GCA_964432145.1 uncultured Chloracidobacterium sp. | reverse complement strand
CCGACCGGTTGACGAGCGAGGGCTTTGAGGTCGTTTCGGCGGCGGACGGGAAGACGGGATTTGAACTGGCGAGCGGCGAGCATTTCGACCTGATCATCCTCGACGTGATGCTGCCGAAAAGGAACGGCTACGACATCGCCCGCGACCTGCGCCAAAAAGGCGTCAGCACGCCGATACTGATGCTCACCGCCAAAGGCGAGACCATCGACAAAGTGCTTGGCTTAAAGCTCGGTGCAGACGACTATTTGACCAAGCCGTTCGAGGTCATCGAACTCCTGGC
Source organism: uncultured Chloracidobacterium sp. (assembly GCA_964432145.1). Taxonomy (GTDB): domain Bacteria; phylum Acidobacteriota; class Blastocatellia; order Pyrinomonadales; family Pyrinomonadaceae; genus OLB17. Next base: position 7,363 of record CAYSMU010000139.1, on the reverse strand, counting down.
CCGGGTCGAGGCGTTGCTTCGCCGCTCGCCGCATCAAACGGATGCATCGCCGAATGGAGCGTTTAGGTTTGGCGACGTCGGTGTCGATTTCAAGCGTGCCGAAGTAACCCGTGGCAACCAGCCGGTCGAATTGTCAGCTATGGAGTTTCGATTGCTGCAGTTCTTTATCGAGAATCGAGGTACAGTTCACTCGCGCGATGACCTGCTCGATGCCGTCTGGGGCTACGATGCAATGCCGACGACCCGAACGGTCGACGTGCACATCGCATGGCTGCGACAAAAGCTTGAGGAGAATCCCCGCCACCCACAGTACATCCAGACTGTGCACGGAATGGGTTATAAATTCGTTGTTTGATCTTCCAGTACGCGGCGAAAGCGAACAGCGTCATCTTTCATGGTGATGTTGTTAAAGAACACATAGCCGAGCTTTCCGGCGGGCACTAGGGAGGCGAGTTCAAGTAACTCGTCGTCTTCGTATGTGTACCGCCACCGAGGGATCCCGTGTAAACGATAGTAGCAACGGTCCGGAGTGACCGATCTGCGGGCGAACGGGTCAACACAATGCCACAGGTCGAGTTCGCGGCAGAGTTCGCCGATCAGATCGTCCTCCCATAATTTTCCGCGCGGCTCCCATACAAAATTGAGTCCGCGGCGATCGGACTCGGAGAAGAAGCGTTTTAGATTGAGAACGTTTTCAGGAGTAGGCTGGAAGCGGGCCGGACATTGAAAGAGGATCGTCCGGGCTTTGAGAGCGGCCGCACAATCGAGCATCAATGCAAAGGCCTCGCGGACGGTTTTCGTTGGCTTAAAGAAACCTGCCTCAACGATCTCATCATCGGTGAGCGGGCGTTTGAGACGGCGATACGTCGGGCTGGAAGATTCGTGGGTGATCATTTGCCATGCCTTTATTGTGAATTCGAAATCGTCGGGGACATCTGCTCGCCATTTTTCGAGGGTAGCGATCTGCGGCGGGTCGTAGAATGTATGCTGTATCTCGACCGTATTTAGAGCGGCGAGGTAATCATCCCGCTTTACCCTGCCAAAGCCGCAAGTGCCGATCCGTAAATTATTCAACACGATTACAATGCCTGGTAAGGAATTACGTAGCCGGCAATAGCGATGAAGTGAAAGACGCTCCCCATGAGTACAAAAATATGCCAAATAGCATGGTGGTGCTTAATACTCTTCCAGCCGAAGAAGATGACGCCTAGGGAATAGCTCAATCCGCCTGCCATTGCGAGGATAAGAGGAACGATGCCGACAGCCTGATAGATCGGTTCAACCGCAATCACGCCCACCCAGCCCATCACAAGATAAATGATCGCTGAGATGACCCCGGAGCGGATCTCAAAGACAACTTTCGTGACAATGCCGACCGCAGCAAATATCCAAGCGAATGCGAACAAACCGGTGCCAATGCCGTCGCGCAGGACTATTAACGCGAATGGCGTATAGCTGCCCGCGATCAAAAGATATATGCAGCAATGATCCACCAACTGTAGAACGGATTTTGCCCGCGGTGTGATGGCTGAATGATAAAACGTCGATGCTCCGTACAGGATCACGAGGGAGAGCCCGTAGACGACGGCGCTCGCGATATTCCACACGCCGCCATTTACGATAGCAAGCGTAACGAGAACGATCAGGCCCACAATACTCAGAAGTAAGCCTACGCCGTGTGTAAGCGAATTTGCGGCTTCCTCGATGCTGAGTGCTTTTAAGCGGGCTCTTACCATTACATGATAGATGCTTCGAAATGCGCTTCGGTTGACGCCCGTTCTCGACGGGCAACTCCCGATTTGTAAGCGGCTTCTTCAACCCGTGCCGCGACCGCCTCGCCGACCCGCCGATCAAATACCGACGGTATAATGTAGTCGGGATGAAGCTCGCTTTCGAGTATAGTCTCGGCGATCGCGTGAGCGGCGGCGAGTTTCATCGGCTCGTTTATCTGTGAGGCACGGCAGTTCAGGGCCCCACGGAATATGCCCGGGAAGCATAACACATTATTGATCTGGTTTGGATAATCCGAACGGCCGGTAGCCATAACGGCGACGTGATCGGCGGCAGCCTCGGGCATGATCTCGGGCGTCGGATTTGCCATCGCAAATACGATAGGGTCTTTTGCCATGTTTGCGAGATCGGTTTCATCAATGATCCCCGGAGCAGACAAACCAAAAAAGACGTCTGCCCCCTTAATGACGTCATGAATATCGCCTTTTTCCTTGTCAGGATTGGTGTTGCGTGCGTACCAGTCCTTGACCCAGTTCATGTTTTCCTTGCGGCCCTCGTAGATGGACCCTGTCGTGTCGCAGCCGATGATGTTCTTGACTCCGGCGGCCATCACGATCTTTGAGCAAGCGACACCGGCGGCACCAATGCCGTTAACGACGAGCTTAATGTCCTCCATCTTTTTGCCGGTGATCTTAAGTGCGTTGAGGAGAGCGGCGAGCACGACGACGGCGGTTCCGTGCTGGTCGTCATGAAATACAGGTATGTCGAGCTCTTCTTTCAATCGCTCTTCGATCTCAAAGCACCGCGGAGCGGAGATGTCCTCGAGATTGATGCCGCCGAAGGCAACAGCGATATTCTTGATCGTCTGGACGATCTCATGCGGGTCCTTTGTGTCGAGGCAGATCGGGAATGCGTCGACGCCGCCGAACTCCTTGAAAAGCTGACATTTGCCCTCCATAACCGGCATTGCCGCCGCAGGGCCGATGTCGCCGAGTCCGAGCACTGCGGTGCCGTCAGAGACGACCGCAACCGTGTTTTTCTTAATTGTCAGGTTAAAAGCCTTCTCAGGATCCTTATGGATCGCCTCGCAAATACGTGCGACGCCAGGCGTGTACGCCATCGAAAGATCGGAACGCGTCTTAAGCTGCATTTTCGACGTGACCTCGATCTTTCCGCCGAGGTGCATCAGGAATGTGCGGTCGCTGACGTTTACGACCTCGACACCGTCGATATCGCTTACCGAGCCAATTATTTCTTTATCGTGGTGCTCGCTGGCGGCGTTTACAGTGATGTCACGGATGAGATAATCTTTGCCGACGCTGACGATGTCAATGCCCTCGATATCGCCGCCCGCTTTGCCGATAGCGGTGGTGATCTCACCGAGTTTGCCGGGTTTGTTATGGATTCGAACGCGAAGTGTGAGGCTGTAGCTGGCGTTCGGTGTTAGTGATGTGCTCATACAACCTTAAAAGTATGACGAAAAAGTGGTGCGAGAGCAAACACCTTACGTATCACGACATCGGTTCAAATAAATAGATCGGCAGTCAATCTAAATCTGGTCGCAAGCCTCTTCGCATGATTCGCATTTATCTTTCGCTTGCCGCTAAGCACCTCCGACACTATACTTTGCGATCCAAAAACGTCCACGAGATCGGCCTGTTTTAGTTCGTGTTCGAAGATCAATGCCTTGAGCGTATCGAGAGGCGTGGCGATGTGGCCCATTGGGTACGCCTTGTCCTCAAAAGTCTCGATCAGGTCAACCAGAAGCCTCATAAGGCGGTCTTCTTCGGGTGAGAGATCATTCTCGCCCTTGTCCATTAACTTCTCGACGATGGCGAGGCAACGTTCGTTTTCTTCCTCAGTTTCGATTACGCCTGGCAGGGTTTGAACGAGAAGCTCGCCGTATTTTTTTGGATTGTATTCTGTGGTCATAATTAGCTCGCGTTAGCAGTCTGTCGTCCATTTGTTCCGGTTATATTCTCGGTGAGTGAGGACGAATCTGATGTAGATCGTCTGCCTCTGAAGATCGACTCTTGTGATCAATCGATATTTGTTTCCTCCGACATTGAAAACTTCGCATTTCCCTGCGAGATCGGCGTGAGGAAATGTTTCTCGTAACTCCGCCAAGTTTGCTGGGTGGAGCCTTTTCATTCGGCGATGCCATTCATCGAGCGGCTGTTCTGACTGGCTGTCGGTCGCCCAAAATTCTCGTAGCCTCTTCTTGCTGATGATATGCATGTTCGCCGAGAAGGGAATATCGCATATTGCGATATTGTACAAGGGTTATCTAAAATTATGCGAAACAACCTCCGTCCGCAGTTCGCTGACGTGTTCAAAATGTATCGCTTTGAGCATCCCGCGTTCCTCAAAGATGCCGCGGATCAGCAGGAAATCGCTCTGGTTGATCACGGCGCGGTATTTCTCGAACGTATCGGGCATGACGACGAAATTTGAGTGTCCGGTCTCGTCTTCAAGCGTGATAAATACTACCTTATTGGCGGTCATCGGCCGCTGGCGAATGACAACGGCACCGGCGACCCATACGACCTGGCCTTTTTTAAGATATTTGCTCTCGTGTGCCGAGAGAACGCCCTTTTGCTTTAAGTCGTCACGGATGAAGGCCATCGGATGTTTGCCGATCGAGATACCGGTCTTACGAAGGTCGGCGTCGATGAGCTCGAGGCCCTCCATGCGGGTAATAAAGGCCGTGTCTTGCGGCTTTGCCGCTCTATTTGCGGAAAAGCTATGCTTTTCCGGCTCAGTCGATAAAAGATCTGCGGCTATGCCGCTGCCCTCGTGAGATGCGGAGAGCGGCGGCATAGCCGCATGAATAGTTTGCGTAGATTCGGTGAGGCAAGCCTCACCGCAAATAGGACGGCTGAGCCGCGAGGAATCTCCTCTTTCAAACAGCTCGCCCGCTGGCTGGATCGCGAGTTCCGATTGCCACAACGCCTCGCGGCGGTGGACGGTGTTATCGAAATTCAAGGCTCCGGCGATGCTGAGAGCACGGATCTCGCGTTTGTTTATCTCGGGGACGCGGTCGATGAGATTGGCGATACTGGTGTACGGGAGATCCGTACATTGTTCTTGCGGCTTTGCCGCTCTATTTGCGGAACGGTTGCGTTTTTCCGCAACACTGGCACGTTCTGTGTGCCAGAACCTATGCTTTTCCGTGCCGGCCTGAAAAGGATTTGCGGCTATGCCGTCGTTGATCGCGGAATGCGGCGGCATAGCCGCAGGAAGAGAGGCAGTATCTCCGGTGAGGCAAGCCTCACCGCAAATAGAGCGGCATAGCCGCGAATGGAGCCCGCGTTCCGACACGATCTTTCTTCCGACCTCTTCTCTCAGCCCGCGAACATACTTCAGCCCGACGCGGACGTCGCATTCCTCGACGGTGAATTCGTACTGCGACTTGTTTATGTCCAGGTGGCGAAAGTGCAGGCCGTGCCGTTGGGCGTCCTTGACCAGCGTCGCCGCCGAATAAAAGCCGAGCGGGTAATTATTGAACATCGCCGTCATGAATTCGGCGCGGTAATGCACAATGAAATACGCCGATGCGTACGCCAATAACGCAAAACTGAAGGCGTGCGACTCGGGAAAGCCGTAGTTGGCGAACGCCTTGGTATAGGCGACGATCTGCTCCTGGACATCGTGCGGAATATTGTTTCGCGTCATGCCGTCGCGCAGGTTCTGGCCGATCTTTTCCATCTTGCGGTCGGGCCGTTTGAAGCCCATCGCCCGCCGCAGTTCCTCGGCCTCGGAGCCGGTGAATCCGGCTATGTCCATCGCCATTTTCAGCAGCTGTTCCTGAAAGAGCGGCACGCCCATCGTGCGTTTCAGGATCGGCTCGAGCGACGGATGCGGATACGTGACCGGCTCGATGCCCTGACGGCGTTTAATGTACTGATGGAGCATATTGCCGACGACCGGCCCGGGGCGAATAATGGCGACCTGGACGACGATGTCGTAAAAATTTTCAGGCCTTGCTTTCGGCAGGAACGCGATCTGCGCACGGCTCTCGACCTGAAACATCCCGATCGTGTCCGCGGTTTGCAATGCCTCGTAAACTTCCGGGTCGTCGTGCGGCACTTTGTACAGTCCCATCTCGACGCCGTGGTTTTCCTTGATAAGCGTGATCGTGTCGCGGAGCACGGCCATCATGCCGAGGCCGAGTAGGTCGATCTTTACGATCTTTAGCTGCTCGCAATCGTCCTTGTCCCATTGAATGATCGAGCGGTCCGGCATCGACGCCGGTTCGAGCGGCACCATGCCGTCGAGTTGGCCCAGGGAAATGACCATGCCGCCGGAATGCTGGCCGAGATGCCGTGGGAAATCGAGGATTCGCTGATAATGATCGGCGAAGTGCCGCAGCCGCACGTTCTCCGCCGGATCGAAGCCGGCTTCTTTCAAGCGGCGGTCGAGTTCCTCGCCCTTGAACGTCTCGTAGTGCGAATTGAGCTTTGACAGCTTGTCTAGCACGTCCGTCTCAAAGCCGAACGTCTTGCCGACCTCGCGAACCGCCGAACGCCCGCGATAGCAGATCACGTTCGCCGTCATTCCCGAGCTGCGGCGGCCGTATTTTGTGTAAACGTGCTGGATGACGCGCTCGCGGTCGTCGCCCGATGGCAGGTCGATATCGATGTCGGGATACTGCTCGTACTTTTCGGACAGGAAGCGCTCGAAAAGCAGCTTGTGCTGGATCGGATCCACCGCCGTGATGCCGAGGGCGTAACAGACGACCGAATTTGCCGCCGAACCGCGTCCCTGCGAGAGGATGTTGTTCGCTTTGCAAAAATCCGAGATGTCCGAAACGGTCAGAAAATAGCCGGCAAGCTTTTTCATCTCGATGATGCGAAATTCCTTCTCCAGCCGCGGAATGACCTGCGAGCGGATCGGCCATGCCTTGTCGCGGTAACGCTCGTGCGAACGCTCGATCGCTTTGGCTCGCAGCATCGAACTCACCGTCTCGCCCGGCGGCACCGGATAATCCGGGAATTTGTACGCCAGTTCGTCCATCGAGAAATCGACCCGCGAGGCGATCTCGTTCGTGATCTCTACGGCCTCGGGCATGTCCTCAAAAAGCCGCAGCATCTGCTGCTCGTTCTTTAGATAACGCTCGCTGTTCTCGCTGAGCAATTTACCGGCGTCGTAGATGGTAGTGTGATTTTTGATGCACGTGAAAACGTCAAAAAGAGCACGGTCGCGTTCGTCGGCGTAATACGCACCGTTCGAGGCAAAGTAGGGAAGTCTTAATTTATGAGCGTAACCGAGCAGTGTTTGGTTGATGTATTCCTCGCTGCGGAGATGATGCCGCTGAAGCTCGACATAGAGCCTCTTTTCAAACACGTAATTGAGCCACGCGAGATCGGCGATGCCGTTGCCGTTTTTTATGCTTTGGTGGAGAAAACCGTCCGCTCCGCCGGTAAAGCACAGCAAGCCGGACGAGTGTTCCTCGATATCCTTTCGCGTGGCGAAATGCTCGCCTTTCTTGTGGCGGAGCTTGATCGTCGTGATGAGCTTGCTCAGGTTTTGATAGCCCGCGAGAGTCATCGGCACGAGCGGCAAGAGGCTGCCATCGTCCATCGTGATCTCGGCGCCGATGATCGGTTTTATGCCTCGCGCGCGTGCCTCG
>CAYSMU010000138.1:0-7645 GCA_964432145.1 uncultured Chloracidobacterium sp. | reverse complement strand
AGGGCCGCAAGATCAGGTTCTTTCGACATCCTTTCCTGCAGACAGGCAGGACGCTTGAGATCAAGGTGGATCTCGGCAGATTTCTCGCCGAGCACGGCTACACGATCGCGCCGATATCGGTCGACAACGCGGACTATATCTTTTCGCGGGCTTATGACATTGCGTTCGACCGAGGCGACAAGGCTCTGATGAAAAAGGTCGGTGACGCCTATGTGCCGTATATGGAGAGCAAACTCGCGTACTGGGAGCGGCAGTCAACGAAGCTCTTTGGCCGCGAGATCGCACAGACGCTGCTGATCCACGCGAATTTCATCAACTCCGACTATTTCGACGACCTGGCGGTTATGTTCAAACGGCGGGGATACAAATTTGTAGATCTCGAAGCAGCCCTTAAGGACGCCGCCTACCGTCTGCCCGACACCTATATAGGCCCGGCCGGGATCTCGTGGCTGCACCGTTGGGCACGCGAAAAAGGGAGGGAGTTTATCGTTCCGGATGAACCGACGGTTCCTGAATTTGTCTTGAAACTTTCGGGATTTGAGTCGGAATAGATCTACGCTCTCGACATCTTGCCGTCAATCATTCGATCGATCGCAAGCGGATTAGTCTCCTTCAATTCGTCGGGTAAAGCGGCATCCGGAAAATTCTGATAACAAACCAGCCGTGCAAAACGTGTGATGGCACGCGAGCCCACAGCCGTCGACCGGCCGTCTGATGTCGCCGGATATGGGCCGCCGTGAACCATCGACGGACAAACCTCGACGCCGGTTGAGAAGCCGTTGAAGATCAAACGGCCGACCTTTGTTTCAAGGATGGCGATCAGATCCGCGTATTCGACCAGGTCCGATTCGGTGCCGTGAATTGACGCCGTCAACTGGCCTTCGAGCGAGCGGGCGATCTTGAGGAGCTCGTCGTGTTCGTTCGAACGGATAAGCAGTGTTGTCGGGCCGAAGATCTCATCGTTTAGCTCGGGCGCGTTCAAATACTCGACCCCGGTTGTTTCGAAAGCCGACGGATTGACCGCGAAGCCCTGCAGGCCATCTTTTGCATTAAACGTAAATCCCTTGACCTCGTTGCGGCGTTGACTGCTGGCCGCATCATAGCTCGCTCGGATACCGCCGGTGAGCAGCGGAGCGGGTTCGGTGTCCTCGATCATGCGGTCGAACTTTTCGACGAATCCGTCGCCCGATTCGCCGGATGGCAGAAACACGAGTCCGGGCTTCGTGCAGAACTGTCCTACGCCGCCGGTTACGGATGCGTGCAAACCTGCGACGATGGCATCTCCTCGTTCCTTGATGGCACTTGGAAGTATGAATGTCGGATTTACCGAACTCATCTCCGTATAGACAGGGATCGGCTCGTGCCTTGCTGCCGCGATGTCCATCAATGCCCGGCCTCCGCGGCGTGAACCCGTAAAGCCGACAGCCTTTATTGCGGGATGCTTGACCAACGCCTGGCCGATCTCATAGCCGCTGGAAAACAATAAGCTAAATACTCCCTCATGCATGCCGCATTCTCTGGAGGCGTTTGCGACCGCGATACCGACAAGTTCTGCGGTCCCGGGATGTGCGACGTGCGCGTTGACGATCACAGGACAGCCCGCTGCGAAAGCAGATGCGGTATCTCCGCCAGCGACCGAATATGCGAGCGGGAAGTTGCTGGCACAAAACACGGCGACAGGGCCAACCGGACGCATCATCGAGCGAACATCCGGTTTTGGCAGCGGCGCGCGGTCCGGAATCGCGTGATCGATACGTGCGTCGACCCATGAACCTTCGTCAAGAACGTCGGCGAACATCCGAAGCTGGCCGCATGTTCGGCCGCGTTCGCCGATGAAGCGGGAATGCGGCAGCGACGTTTCGAGAGACGCACGCTGAATAAGCGTATCGCCGAGAGCCTCGATATTGTCCGCGATCTTTCGCAGGAATTTGGCACGCTCGCGGCCGGGAACATTGCCGTACGGGATCCTCGCTTCGTCGGCGAGTGTTGCGGCACGGTCGAGTTCCTCGAGCGTAGACGAGAAGAATGCGGGCTCGACCGCCTCGCCCGTGGTCGGGTCGAAAGCCTGGAACGTTTCGACAGTTTCGCTGCCGCGGCTGTGGCCGATGATCGATCTGCCTGTTAGCTCGATGTTCATAAATGCTATACGGTGCCCTTACTCAAGTGCGGGCTTCTGAAACGGATGGCTCTGAAGATCTAGAGCGTGTCGCCAATGCGTGATCGATGATCGCGAGTGTCTCCTCAAGTTCTTTTCCGACCAGTTCGAGCCGAGGCGGTCGAACGCGTGTGCTGCCCCAGCCAACCTTTTCCTGAACCAGCTTGATCAATTGGACGAATTTCGGCATGGTATCGAGCCGCAAGAGCGGCAGGAACCACTCGTAGATCTCACGGGCTTTTTCGGCATCGCCCGCCATTGCGTAGTCAAAAAGATCTACAGATTCTTTGGGGAACGCACTTACGAGACCCGCGATCCAGCCAGTCGCACCCGCATTTATTCCCTCAACAATGCAGTCGTCCACGCCGACAAAGATCTTGAGCCGATCTCCGCACAGTGCACGTATCGCGGTCACGCGGCGAACGTCGGTCGACGATTCTTTAACGGCGTGGAGATTCGGTAGCTCGGCGGCGAGCTCGGCGATCTGTTCGGGCAGGAAATCGGTGCCGTACGCGACCGGATTGTTATAGAGCATGCAAGAGAGTGAAGTCGCCCGGACGACCTGCGAAATATGATATTTCATCTCTCGCCAGTCGCCGCGATAAATATATGGCGGCAGTACCATCAGACCTGAGCAGCCGGCCGATTCGGCCTCGACAGCCTGCGCGCACGCATCGGCGGTCGTCATCGAGGCGATCGCGGCAACGACCGGAACGCGGTCCCCGACGGCATCGATGACTGTCTTCCACAGCGAGATCTTCTCTTCGAGCGAGAATGTGCCACCTTCGCCAAGCGAGCCATTTGTCACGATGCCCGTACAGCCGTTATCGACCAGCCAGTTCACGTGCCTCGCGGTAAACGCGTGGTCGATATTCAGGCTCTCATCAAAACAGGTCGTTATTGCGGGCATTACGCCCTTCCATTCCATTGTCATAGATTCTCCATTTTAACGGGAAATATCGGCGGGCGCACGGAGCCGGGTTTCCAACCGAACATGAATTCTGTCGCGGCACCGCAGATCCGTCCCTGGCATGGGCCCATACCGCAGCGTGTCTGGAGCTTTGCGTCGCGAAAATTTGCGAATTCCGTGAGCCGACCGTACTCGACATCTTCGCAGCGGCAGACGATGGTGTCGGTCTCCGCGAGGGTTTTGAGCTCGTCACGAAGTGCGAAAGCCTGGTTCAGTGCATCGCCGAATCTGCGTGTTTTGTCTCGTTCGGAAAAATGTGCCCGAGCAGTATCGATTTGGCCGGCAGCGGCGAGGCCTGCGATCTTGCCTTCGATAAGTGAAGCCTCGACGCCGCCGATGTCGGTCGGTTCACCTGCACAATAAATATTTTCAACCGAAGTTTGCTGAAGATCGTTGACAGAGACCGTGCCATTCTCGATCCTGCAGCCGAGGACTGCCGCGAGCTCTGTATTCGGCACGAGGTGAAATCCGCAGGCGAGATAGTCACAATCGACGGTCCACGTCCTGCCTTTGCGGGAGAGCGTCACGGATCGGAGTCCTGAGTTAATGCCCTTACTTCGTGCGGGCTTCTGCAACGAGGCATCACCTTCGAGCCGACTTTTGCTATTGGCCGCGATCACCCAGCAGTCTGTTAGGTATGGAATGCCGAGCAGCCGTGAACGAAGCGCCACAGCCTGGGCCATTTTAGATGGAGAACGCCAGAGGCCGAGAGCAAAGCGGTTGATCTTGGCGGCCGCGGCCTGTTCGGCGATGCAGATAACCTTGGCTCCCTTCGCCTTCAGATGATCAGCGACGGCGAGAAGCAACGCACCGGTGCCTGCGACGACGACCCGTTTGTTCGTTACGTCCAATCCGCCTTTGACCATTGCCTGAAGGCCGCCGGCACCGAAGACATTCGGGAGCGTCCAGCCCGGAAATGGCAGAAAGCGCTCGCGGGCACCGGTCGCAAGGATCAATCTTTCAAATGCAAGTTCGATCCGGCCGTCGGGTGTCTCGGCCAGAAGGCAGCCGTGACTATCCGATCCAAAGACCTGTGCGTCATTAATGATATTGACCTTTCCCGAGTTGATCTGTCCGACAAGGCGTTTGGCATCCGCTGACTTGATCTTTCCCATCTCCGCACGCCATATCTGGCCGCCGAGATGGGGATTGTCGTCGACGATCGTGACCGAAGCTTCTGCCGACGCAGCGAAAGCAGCGGCGAGGCCGGCCGCACCGCCGCCGATAATGAGGATCTCGGTCTCGATCCTACTCATCGGTTTTGACCTCCATGCCATTATGAGCCGTGACATTACAGCTCCGCTGGAGGGTGACGCCGTCGATGGTAACGCGGCACTCGAAACACACGCCCATACTGCAAAGCGGGCCGCGTGGCTCGCCTGAGACGGAGCGCCGAAAATGCCCGGAGCCGGCGGAGATGACCGCAACGGCGACTGTAGTTCCGTCTTCGACGGTGATCGATCGGCTATTTATCTTGAGCGTGATCAATGTTCTTCTATCTTGCGCGCCGGCGAATATGGTTCAGCCGGGATCGCAGAATCTCGGCCGAGGATCGCGTCGGCGATCAACTCGGCTGTGCCGAGCGATGTCGTAATGCCCAGGCCTTCGTGACCCGCGGCGATGTAAATATTGTCATGCTCGGGCAGCTTGCCTATATAAGGCAAATTGTCCGGCGTCGCGGGACGAAAACCGGTCCAGACGCGCACAGTCGACAGCTTTCTTAATGCCGGCATATATTCAAAGGCCCTCGCTGTCATCCGCCGAAGCATCGCGTGATCGATCTCGCCGTCCTCGGCTCCGAATTGTCTTGAAGATCCGAGCAAGATCTGTCCCGTGCTTCTCGGCTGTACGTTGAACGCGACCGAGTCCGTTGCTTTGCCGTGTGCCGACTTCAGATACCCGAGTTCGACAAGCTGGTGGCGTGCAAAGTCTGGATAGCGTTCGGTGATTACAAGGTGCCCTTTTCTTTTTGCGATCTTCAGGCCCGGAGACAGGGCGGTTGCGGAAAATCCAGCGGCGTTCACGGTCTTACCGGCGTTGATAGTTTCACCATTTGCGAGCTTTATACCCATGTCGGTGATCTCGGTGACCTGAGAGCCGATCAGGACCTCTGCTCCGTGTCGTTTCGCTTTCTCGACCAGGAATCTTGTCGCGAATAGCTGATAGACCACACTATCGCTTCCGACAAGCAGGCCGCCCGCCAGGCCGTCGCGGAGGTTCGGTTCGGCGGCACGAAGGGCTCTTTCGTCGAGTATATCGGAAGCGATGCCGCGCTTAGCGTAAAGCTCGTGCTTGCGTCGGACCTCGGCCATTTCTTCATCGTCCGTCGCTACCCAGATCGAGCCGCAATTTTCGAATTCTGCGAGCCTCGGCAGTTCGGGCACAAGAGCGTCCCAAAGCTGCTGGGAATATCGCGACAGAGCGAACTGAGCCTCGCTATCGTCCATCACGACAATATGGCCCATCCCTGCGGCTGTGGTTCCCGACGCGACCCCGACTGACTCGATCAGGCTTACGCTGAGGCCGGCTGACGAGAGGCTGGCGGCGCACGCCGCACCGACAATCCCTCCTCCAACAATGGCAACATCAAAAGACATTCGAGAAGTTAATTACTAATTCGAAAATTAATAATTATTAATTAGATCAATTGATCCCAAAGCGATACGGGTCGGCGGGATCGAAAATTAGATCCAGTTCGGCGGTGACGTGTGCAGTGCCTCGAATGATCGGAATGATCCTGTCACCGTCGAGCTTGACGCTGCCTTCGAAAACGCTGCCGACGACGCTTTCCTGCCGCCACGTATCGCCTTCACGAAGCTTGCCGTCGGCATAGAGACAGGCAATTTTAGCACTTGTGCCGGTGCCGCAGGGCGAGCGGTCATATTCTAGGCCGGGGCAGAGTACGAAGTTGCGGCTGTCCGCGGTCGGGGTTGGCGAAAAGAGCTCGATGTGGTCGATCTCGGCACCGTCAACGCCCGTTATGTTGTTAGCTATCAGCGCATTCCGGATCGCGACGGAAAACTGTGTAAGCTGTTCAAGGTTTGAAAACTCGATCTTGAGCGGATGTTCGCCGACAAGAAAAAACCAGTTGCCGCCGTACGCGATATCGCCGGTAACTGTCCCGTATCCCTCGACCTCGACCGTGATATCCTTTGCGTATCGATAGCTCGCAACGTTTGTGATCGTGACCATCCCGTCTCGATCAAGCTCAGCTTCGACGATGCCAACGGGTGTTTCGATCTTGTGAACTCCCGCTGAAATGCAGCCCATGTATTCCAGCGTTTTGACCAGGCCGATCGTCCCGTGGCCGCACATGCCGAGGTAGCCGACATTGTTAAAGAAAATAACACCGGCCGCCGCTTCAGGATCGACGGGCTCGCATAGCAACGCCCCTACTACAGCGTCGTGGCCGCGAGGCTCGCAAACGATCGCCGAACGCAGCCGGTCGTGATCGCGGCGAAAGGCCTCGAGCCTTTCCGACATCGTTCCCGTGCCCAGATCGGGAAAGCCGCCGATAGCAACACGCGTCGGTTCGCCGCCGGTGTGTGAGTCGATCGCCCTGAGTATTGTTGTTTCTGCCATTCGAGTTACCGAAATATACCACTTACGATATCGGGATTGAAACCACAGATGAACACAGATCAACGCAGAAGTCGAGCGGCATCGATCTGTGTCCATTTGTGTTAATCTGTGGTTCCGTTCTTATATGAAAACCGCACTTATCCATCACCCGATCTACGAAAAGCACGATACTGGCCCGGGCCATCCCGAAACGCCGTTTCGATATAACGCCGTGATGGATGCATTACGCGAAGATCAGGCGTTTTGGTCGAGTCTGACAGAGATCACGCCGGAAAAGGCTTCGAAGGGGCTGATCCAGGCGGCCCACACGCCGCAGCATTTCAAGCGTGTCGAAGGTGCGTTCGAACACGGCCAGGATAGGCTCGACGCGGACACGACGATCTCGATGAAGTCCTTCGAAGTGGGGCTCTACGCCGCGGGCGGAGTGGTCGCCGGCGTAGACGCCGTAATGCAGGGCAAAACGGACAACGCCTTTGTCGTCGTTCGGCCGCCGGGCCATCATGCGACGGCCGAGCACGCTATGGGCTTTTGCCTGTTCAATAATGTCGCTGTCGCGGCTCGTTACGCCCAGAACAATTACAAAGAGATCGAACGCGTGGCCATCATCGATTGGGACGTGCATCACGGAAACGGTACGCAGGGAATTTTCTATGACGATCCGAGCGTGTACTTTTTTTCAATGCATCAGTACCCCTGGTATCCGGGCTCAGGCAGCCGCGGCGAGACCGGATTCGGCCGTGGGCTTGGCTCGACGATGAATGTTCCTGTTAAGGCGAATACCTCCGCCGAAGAGCAAAAGCGCATGTTCGAAAGTGCTATCCAGGATATCGCAAAGAATTTCAAGCCCGATCTGATCATGATCTCAGCTGGATTTGACGCTCATTTGACCGATCCGCTCGGGCAGCTCATGCTGACCGATGCCGATTACCGCCGGATGA
>CAYSMU010000137.1:4229-7661 GCA_964432145.1 uncultured Chloracidobacterium sp. | reverse complement strand
AGAGTTGTACCGTGTAGGCATTTTGTGCGGATGTCCGGGCGGATGTTCGCGTCAGGTTGAGCGCGGTGAGTCGTCGGTCGATGCGGAGAAACCGGCCTTTCGCTCACCAGCGACTTTGGGACGCGGCTCGCCGGAGGGGAGTTGCGGAGTTACAGAGTTGCGCGGTTCCAAAGTTGCAGCAGCCCGCACGGAGTAAGGGCATCCCCAGGGAACAACGGACGCGAGATATTGTTTGGGGACGTAAAGATCTTTGACAATTTGGAGTTCGGCAAAACTAACGGTCAGGAAGGCGGGCTTGCCCCCGCAAACGCGTTCGACTCCGGGCGGGAGATGAACCGCAAACGGGCCGATGAAAAGGATCGGGTAAATGGAAAGGTGAGAAGACTCTGAGACGCAAAACTTTTTCACCCTTTCACTTTTCCACTTTTTCACTTTTGATTCCTGGGACGCAGGCTCCCGGGAATGGGGATTTAACCACAGATGGACACAGATAAATGCAGATAGGAGGTCATCCGTGACCATCCGTGTTCATCTGTGGTTGAATTTCCCGCAGAGCCGCAAATATCGCTTAGAAGAAAGAGAGGAGTTTGGGACGCACCGACTTACTTTTTCACTCTTTCACTTTTTCACTTTTTCACTTCCATAAAGCCGCAGCCCGAATTTTCACGTTCTGGCTTACGAACGGGTCGCACGCGCCAAACGGCGTCGAAATCCGCGGCTTAGCCCGAGCAGCGTAATCAGCGATTCCGCGGCGAACGGTATGTCCGAGACGTGACGAAGCGCTGAGCACAATCTCAAACGCTGATCGAACGCTGCTCCATATCGCACCGAATATTCCTTGCCGATCGCCTTGAGATCGAATCCGTTCGAGTTTTGGGACGCAATAGCTTCGGCAGCGATCTTGCCGCTCTCGAGCGCCAGCAGCATACCGCTGCCGGTAAAAGGATCGATGAATGCAGCCGCGTCGCCGACAGCGAGCAGGCCATCGGCGGGTGCCAGTTCGCCTCGCCCAAAACGCGTTATCGGCACGGCGAACCACTCACTGACAACCTGCGCGTCCCTGAGCGCAAAAGCGGCCCGGCGATTTGTGCAAACAACCTCTCTCATTACCCGTTCGGGATCGCTGCCTAAGCGTTTTGTTAGTTCGGCCGAGACAATAAAACAAAGGTTGAATACATCGCCCTCGACCTGGTTGCAGCCTCCATAGCCACCGGAATAAACATAGATCTCGCATGCGGCCGGAGCCAACCTCGCGCCGCGAAGGTACGCCTTGAACGCAACCGAGCTTGCCGGCTTTTTTATTTTATCCCGGGCGAAATGCCGTGTTAGGGTTCGTGTCCGCCCGGTCGCGTCTATCGTGATCATCGCTTCGACAGAATATTCCCGGCCTGCGGCGTCCCTCGCAATGATCCCTTTCACTTTTCCGTTATCAACGATCCCGTTGATAGCGGTTGTCCGTTCACGGACGTCCACGCCCACATCTCGGGCGCGTCCCAAAAGGCGGGCATCCATTTCAGCCCGGCTCAGTCCGATCGCCAAAGCCCCGGCCACGCCGAACCAAGAACTATCGATCGAGACGCTCTTGCCGCTGCGGGAATAAAAGACCGTCTTGCGAAGCTCCGTACCGCCGGCGGAGGCGATATCCTCCATCACGCCAAGTTCGGTAAAATGGGGCATACATTCGGGCGAAATAAATTCACCGCAAAGCTTATGACGCGGGAATGCCTTCTGTTCGAGGACCACGACATCTAGTCCGGCAAGCGTCAGCCTTATCGCCGTCGATGATCCGGCCGGTCCCGCCCCGACGATCGCAACGTCACATTTGCGAGGTGTTGATGTCATTATTTCACTTACCCGACAGAACCAACCGATACGCCGCAGATCTGTGTACGGCGATCTCGCTCAGGCCCGCCTTTCGTGCGAGATCGCGAAATTCCTCAGGCCTGAAGCTCCGCCGGATCGAGAGCGAACCGTCCTCATAGGTGAATCGCTGAAGCAAAGGCCATCCGGCTATACGATAGAAGTAATACGGTATCGGATCGCGATGCAGATCGATCACAATGATCCGCCGCCGGGCAACCCGGGCCATCTCACGCAGGATCGCAACGGCGGCGTCATTGTTAAAATGGTGCAGGAAAAGTGTGCAGTACACCAGGTCGAACGCGTCGTCGCAAAACGGCAAATGAAAGGCATCGCCGCGCACCGCACTAAGTCCCTTGTTTCTTATTTCTCTGACTGCGTCACGATCGATCTCCATTCCTGCTAGGAAAATGTCCTTTTTTGAGAGATCTCCGACGCACCGGAGAAGTTCGCCGGAACCGGCTCCGATATCGAGTACAGATATCTTTGCCGCGGGTATTCCATCTATCTCGGGTAGGAGGTGTTTCTTGAGTGCCCGCAGCTCGCCAAACAGCCGATATATGTACCACATTTCTCGGTGCCACCGCCTATATTCGGCTGGTGTGTAGTCACCGGTGTCTAACCGCTCGAGGTCGTGGCATCGATGCTTGAATCGTTGGAACATCTCAATCCTGATATCTCTGTAAAACTATTGCGCTGTTCTTCGAGCCGAAGCCGATGCAGTTACAAAGAGCCGTGTCTATCCGGCCTTCTCTCGCAGCGTTTGGAACGTAATCGAGGTCACATTCAGGATCGGGTTCATCAAGGTTTATTGTTGGCGGTATTGCTCCCGTCGTCATGGCACAAAGCGCAGCAGATATCCCGGCCGCCCCGCTCGCCCCTTGCGGATGTCCGATCTGTGACTTGGTAGCCGACATTGGAATTTCGTACGCATGCCGGCCGAGTGCGATCTTGACTGCGGTTGTTTCGATCTTATCGTTCAAAACCGTTGAGGTGCCGTGGAGATTTACATAGTCCACCAGTTCCGCTGTAATTCCGGCGTCCTCCATGGCGATCGACATTGCCCGTGCGGGTTCAATGCCCGAGTCATCCAGGCGGACGCGATGATACGCGTCGCAAGTCGATCCGTAGCCTGTTATTTCTGCGTATATTCTGGCTCCGCGTACCATTGCGGAATCGAGGGATTCAAGAACAAAAAGGTAGGAGCCTTCTGAAACGACAATGCCAGACCGGTCCTTCGCGAATGGACGCGATGCCCTGTGCGGTTCGTCGTTCCAGTCTCTCGTCAGAACCGTCATCAAGTTGAATCCGGCGAGGATCCCCGGGGCCAGAGGAGCGTCAACGCCACCGGCTATCATTACATCCTGTCGGCCTAATGCAACATGCTGTGCCGCATAAAAGATCGCATCTGTCGAACTCGTGCATCCTGTCGAGACTACGTGGGAAAGCCCTCGAAGCCCCAAGGCCATCGAGATCTCAGACGATAACCCACCGTGTGTCGATGCCGGAATAATGTAAACGCTCGCATGGGTCTTTGGGCCGACGTACCAGTATTTGTAGTGTTTCTCCGCA
>CAYSMU010000137.1:0-4219 GCA_964432145.1 uncultured Chloracidobacterium sp. | reverse complement strand
CCAAGGTACCGAATACTTCGGCGACCGCAGCCTCCTCCGGTTCCGATCTCAACGCCGATGGTGCGGCGTTTCTCCAACGCCATATCGGTCGGGTCGATCCCCGCATCGGCCATCGCTTCCTTTGCGGCAGCGAGTGCCAGTGGAACTGTCCGCGGCACATGCTTTCGATCTTTAGGAGGCACAATATCCTCCCAATCAAAATCGCGAACCTCGCCTGCTATCTTGACTGGGGAATCTGACACATCAAAAGTCTCTATGGTCCGGATACCGCTGGCGCCTGTCCGGAGCGACGACCAAAATGACTCGCGTCCTATGCCGATCGGCGTTACACAGCCCATTCCCGTTATTACTACCCGACGCGGACGCTCAAACTTTCCCAACATGCAAATCCCCCATGAACAGTGTTTCGAGAATAGCATCGCCGGTCATAGTTCACTACGCCTTAGCGTTCCATTCGTGTTTTTGATAGCTTTGTGTTGGAAACTATTGCAGTTTTAGATGGCAGCCATGGAGGGCGATTTCGATATGTATAATAAGATTCTTTCTATTTTGCTGATTATGACATTTATTACTTTTGCCGGCGGAACTTCTTCGCTTGCTCAAAGCCAAACGACCGCTCAGCAAACTAACACCGAGAAAGTTAAAGCTAAGATAAGAAAACTCGGCTTGGGTGAACGCGTTAAGGTTAGCGTTAAGCTGATAAATGATTCAACCTACAAGGGATACGTCAGTCAGGCAGCCGACAACGATTTTACCGTCGTAGACAAAACCGGCCACTCGACTATTATTAAGTATTCCGATGTTAAATCGGTCGCCGGCAAGAATCTCTCGACCGGAGCAAAAATTGGAATTGGAATAGCGATCGGTGCCGGTGCGGTACTCGCCATACTCGGCATCCTGATCGCTTCGCTCGACGACTAATATGAGAAAACCTGTTATTGCAGGAAATTGGAAGATGTTCAAGCTTCTCGGCGAATCGGTCGAAACAGCATTGGCCCTAAAACCTCTCGTCGCAAACGCAAATAGTTGCGATGTCGTGATCGCTCCGGTGTTTACCGCTATCAAGACGGTTGCCGATCGGCTTGAGGGTACAAATGTTAAGGTGGCAGCGCAGGACTGTGCCGTGCAGAATGATTTTGGGGCACATACCGGGGAAGTCGCACCGACCATGCTTCGGGATGTCGGCTGCTCGCATGTCATCATCGGTCACAGCGAACGACGCCAATTCTATGGTGATACAGACGAGACCGTGAACAGAAAAACAAAGTCGGCAATTGCTGCAGGACTCATACCGATCGTTTGCGTCGGCGAACATCTCGCCGAAAGGGAAGCCGGAAGGGCAGAAGAGGTCGTTGAGGGCCAGCTCGGGGGTAGCCTGGCAGGTTTGACAGTTGCCGACATGGAACGTATCATAATCGCTTACGAGCCTGTCTGGGCAATTGGTACGGGTAAAACCGCCACGCCCGAACAGGCTCAAGAAATGCACGGTCATATCCGTCAAGTCGTCTCGACGCACCACGGAATTGACGTAGCAAACGCGGTACGTATTTTGTACGGCGGATCGGTCAAGCCCGACAATATCGCGACGCTTATGTCGCAGCCGGACGTAGACGGGGCCCTGGTTGGGGGAGCCAGTCTCGAAGCGGAAAGTTTCGCGCAGATCGTGAATTACGGACGTTAACATGGTTTATTTTTTGTACGGTTTATTCTTTCTTTCGTGCTTGATCCTGGTCGCCGCGGTATTGCTGCAGCCGGGCAAGACGGATGCCGGTGCGTTGTTCACAAGTAACGTATCGAGTTCGGCATTCTCGCCGCGAGGAACTGCTACGGTCCTATCGAAGATCACGATCTCCGCTGCCTGCACGTTCATGCTTTCGGCCCTGTTGCTTTCGATGCCTGCGTTGACGGGTAACGTTTCAGTACTATCGGCAAACCCCGGCGAACCGACGGCAAACGTAGAAGCGAATGCAAATACCGCCCCGGCGGCCGATGCTAACTCAAATACGGCTCCTGCGGGGGATGCGAATACGAATGCCGCTCCCGCGGCCAACGCGGAATCTCCGGCGGCTAATGTGCCGGCAGCAAATACTGAGGCTCCGGCCAATAAGTAGTTTTTTGATATCTAAGCTCAGGTGGCGTAATTGGTAGCCGCGCACGTTTGAGGGGCGTGTGGAGCAATCCGTGCGAGTTCGAGTCTCGCCCTGAGCACCACTTTTTGAAGGCAAAAGTAAAAGGCAAAAGTGTAAAGGATCCACCTTTCTCTTTTGCCTTTTCATTTTTTCATTCTACTCATTCACTACCATAGTTCCCGTGCCTTCATCCGTGAAGACTTCTGCCAATATCGCATTGCGTGTCGTCCCGCTAATGACATGTGCAGAATGTACGCCGCGACTGAGTAAGGAGATCAAGTTCTCCAATTTCGGGATCATCCCTCCGGTTGCTTTTCCCGAATCGATCATATGGCGGGCATCGGCGGCAGTGATCCTGGATAACTTTGTATCTTCATTCATTTCGTCAAGGTAGATACCGTTAACGTCGGTAAGCAGGATCAGCTTTTCCGCGCCTAGATGTACGGCGATCTCCGCCGAGATAGTGTCCGCATTTATATTGAAAATACTTCCGTCGACATCCGCACCGAGTGACGAAATGATAGGCAGATAGTCGCTCTCGAGCAGTTTTTCGATGAGCGAGGTGTCAACCCTTACAATGTCGCCAACGTGTCCGAAATCGACGATCTTCGTTTCGCCGGTTTCCTTGTTCAGAACGTCACGCGGCGGCCTTTTTTCCGCAGTGATAACGCCGCCGTCGATCCCGGAAAGCCCGACAGCGTGAATACCGCGGCGGCGAAACTGCGCTAGGATCTCGGTGTTGATCTTGCCCCGAAAGATCATCTTCGCAAGCTCCAGCGTGTCGTCGTCAGTTACCCGTCGGCCTTCGATCACGGTCTGAACGACACCGAGCTTTTGTGCAAGCTCATTCAGCTGCTTGCCTCCACCATGGATCACGCAAACGCGAATACCGACTTGATGAAGCAAGGCGAGTTCCTCGACAAGAGATGCGAGATTCTCCTTATCTTCCGTGACCTTTCCAGAGAATTTGACGACAAATGTCTTTCCCTTGAATCGTTGAATGTACGGAAGGGATTCCCTCAAGAGATCGAGTGTGTCGATATTCATTTTATTAGCTCCGACATTATCGCCTTCTGGATGTGCAGACGGTTTTCAGCCTCGTCGATAACCACGGACTTTTCTGAGTCTATGACTTCGTCGGTTACGATCACATTTCGACGAACGGGAAGGCAGTGCATAAAAATTCCGCTGTTGGTTTGGATCATTTTCGCCTCATCGACGATCCAGTCAGATCGAAAAGCCGACCGATGCTCAATGTCTCTATCCGGATCGCCATAATAGTCCTTACTGCCCCAACTCTTTGCATATACGACATCAACGCCGTCGAATCCCGAATAGACGTCATTAGTGAATTCGACCGAGCCGCCGTTCGCCAAGGCTTGTGTTTGGAGTTCAACGAGCAAATCGTCGTCGAGTTCAAAGCCCGGCGGATAAGCTACGCGAAGATCGTGGCCAAACTGAGCTGCAGCGAGAGCAAAGCTGTTCGGCACCGCCATGGGCAGCGGCTTGGGATGCCACGCCCACGTGAGAAGCACCTTTTTCTTTTCGGGCCCAAGCTTCTCGCGGATCGTCATCATGTCGGCCATCGCCTGGCACGGATGATGCATTGCGGATTCGAGATTGATTATCGGGACCGAAGCGTATTTCACGAAGGCATTAAGAATCGGATCGGTCCGCTCCGTCGGCCAATCTTTTAATTCAGCAAATGTACGCACTCCGATTGCCGAGACGTACCTTTCAAGCACACGTACGAACTCCGCGAGATGCTCCGTCTTGTTGCCGTCCATGACCACGCCGTCGCGATGCTCGAGCGTCCATGATGTGCCGCCTGGCTCCAGGATCACGGCGTTGCCGCCAAGCTCATAAATACCGACCTGCATAGATGCCCGGGTGCGCAGGCTCGGGTTAAAGAAGACAAGCGCGACCGACTTTCCGTCTAGCGGCCTTCCAGTATCCGAACCTTTCTTTATCTTTATCGCCGCCTCTATCAGGGAATCCAAATCGGCCCGAGCCTGATCCGATGTCTTCACAAAATTATTCATCTCGAAAGCACCTCGACCAGAATATCGATCTCATCCGTTGAAACACAC
>CAYSMU010000136.1:2233-7670 GCA_964432145.1 uncultured Chloracidobacterium sp. | reverse complement strand
CCGCGCTCGGCCATCTTCACCAATTCCTGAAAGCGCTCGGGCAGTTTTGAAAGGCAGTTCCCGAGTACGCCGTAAAACTCGTCCTTTTCAAGAGCCTCCTCGGGCGACGATTTCCAGATCCGCGGGCTGAGGGTATCATGCCAATGATCTTTGAACTCGTCCTGGCGCTCGAACAGCGGATCAAACTCCGAAAGGTCCACATCCGCCGGATCGAACGAGATCTCGCGTGCGGCCTTTCGAAAATGATCGACCAGCTTATGCTTGAGTATGCCGATGAGCCAGGTCCGCTCGGTCGATCGGCCGCCGTATGACGACATCGATTGTATCGCCGAAAGCAGTGTTTCCTGGACGATGTCCTCGGCAGCCGATTCGTCTCTCAGGCGGGCAAGCGCGTACCGAAAGAGGCAGTCGCCATGTTCGTCGACCCATGCTGAGGGGTCGATATCGTGTTCTCCGCCGGCGCCGGCATGAGTAGGTTCACGGCTTTGCATAGTCGTCGCCAAACCCGATAATGAGACGGTTTCCGCCTGCATCATATCATCCCCGGATGCCAGATCGAATTGAATCCACAAGCCACTGCGGCGCCCGATCCCGGTTGGCGGCTCGCTTGAGCATCTGCCTTAACCGTTGCTCGTCGCGAACGTCGGCAAGGGTCTTGACCGGCGGCGTTAGGTACATATCCGCGTTAAACATCCATCTTCGCGGCCTCAGCCTCACAACGACCCTATCATCTATATTTGTCATCATCCCGCCTCCCAGATGTAGCCGCGACTGTCGCGTTACAACTGTTTATCCGTTCTCCGCTCGGGTTTATTCCACCGCCGATTGCGGCTGGAATATTTTTCGGAGCCATTGTGATTGCCTTACGAGCGTCCGGCAAATGCGGGCCGCAAAAACATTATGGAAAAAACAACCAAGATCCTGATACTCGGCGGCGGCTTTGGCGGGCTTTATACCGCCCTGAATCTGGACAAGTCTATCGCTCGCGACCCAAACGTCGAGGTCACACTGATCAACCGTGAGAACTTCTTTCTCTTCACGCCGATGCTTCACGAGGTAGCCGCGAGCGATCTCGACATTACGCATATTGTCAGTCCGGTTCGCAAGCTTTTGAAGCATGTCAAGGTCTTTAACGGCAGTGTCGAAAGCGTCGATCTCGACGCCAAGATCGTTCGCGTGTCCCACGGCAAGGAACATCATCATCACGATCTCGAATACGATCATCTGGTTTTCGGCCTCGGCTCTATAACCAATTTCTATGGCAACAAGGGCCTCGAGGACAACGCACTCACAATGAAATCGCTCGGCGATGCGATCTATCTTCGAAATCACCTGATCTCCAACCTCGAGGAGGCCGATTTCGAATGCTGTCCCGTCGTGCGTAGGCCGTTGATCAATTTCGTGGTCGCGGGCGGTGGTTTCGCCGGTGTCGAGACGATCGCGGGAATCAACGATTTCGTCCGCGAGGCGTTAAAATTCTATCCCCATCTTTCCGAGGATATGATCCGCGTCGTTTTGGTCCACGCCGGTGGCACGATCCTGCCTGAATTGAATGAAAAGCTCGGAAAATACGCCGAGACGAAGCTCAAGCAACGCGGCGTCGAGATACATCTCAACACAAAGGTCGAATGCGTCGACGGCAACAGCGTTACGCTCAGCGACGGCACCGAGATCATTACAAATACGATGATCTGGACAGCCGGAACCGCACCGAATCCGCTGCTCGACACGCTGCCGTGCGATAAGGAACGCGGCAAGCTATGCGCAGACGAATTTATGCGCGTTCGCGGTTACGACGGCGTCTGGGCGGTCGGCGATTGCGCCTGGATCGTCGATCCAAAGAACGGCAAGCCCTATCCGCCGACCGCACAGCACGCGATCAGACAGGGAAAGGTGCTTGCACACAATATCAAATCGTCGATCGGCGGCGGCCGGCTCAAGCCTTTCGTATTTGAAACGATCGGCCAGCTAGCTGCACTCGGCAGACGAACCGGCGTTGCTCAGATCATGGGCCTTAACTTCTCAGGCTTTGTCGCCTGGTGGCTCTGGCGAACGATATATCTAATGAAGCTGCCGCGGCTCGAGAAAAAGCTGCGCGTGGCACTCGACTGGACACTCGACCTCGTCTTTGAAAAAGATCCTGTCCAGTTCCTTACGCTTCGCTCGCAGAGCATCTCGACAGCCGAGGCCCCGGTTCCCACCAGGACGTATATCGCCACCGCAAGGTGATCGTCCCAGATCATCGGCCTTTGTACGGGATGGAACGCAACGTTTCATCCCGTTTTTATTGCCTCAAAAAAAATTTCAAAAAACTTGTAAGGATTTCGGCCTACGTTCGACAAATGGTTGTGAGCAGCAATTTTTCACAAATTGATAGGAGCAATAACATGACCGAGATAACACCTGAAGTATTTGAAATGGAAGCAATGCAGCACATCGACGATCTGTATCGCACGGCCAAACGCCTCACGCGAAACGAGACCGAAGCTGATGACCTCGTGCAGGAGACGTACATGCAGGCATGGAAA
Organism: uncultured Chloracidobacterium sp.; assembly: GCA_964432145.1. Lineage (GTDB taxonomy): Bacteria > Acidobacteriota > Blastocatellia > Pyrinomonadales > Pyrinomonadaceae > OLB17. The sequence goes on along the minus strand of CAYSMU010000136.1, from coordinate 5,142 downwards.
TCTTTCGGCCAGTACGAACTCGGCACCAACTGCCGTGCGTGGCTCTACAAGATCCTATTCAACAAGTACGATCATCATCGCCGCAAGCAGTACACTCAGTCGAAGTACTTTCAGGAGGCGGACGAGCTTGTATTCGAACTCTCGGCCGCGTCGCAGCCGGTGCCTGAGCACCTGACTGACCGTGAGATCATCTCGGCACTTGATAAACTTCCCGAACACTATCGCTCGGTCGTTCTGCTCGCCGACGTACACGAATTTGACTATAAAGAAGTCGCCCAGATACTGGACATCCCGATGGGAACCGTCATGTCGCGTCTCAACCGAGCACGCACCCAACTAAAGAAGTCTCTTGCCGGAGTCGCCCGTGAATACGGCATCAGATCCGCAAATCTCGCAGCAGCCGCTTGACCTTAAACCTCCCCTCCTTGGATTAGGAGTGGGCACAGATCAAGCGAGCAACCCAAGTCTTCATTTTCATCCTCCTTACTCCTCAAAGAGACTTAGGCGTCCGGGACCGATGTCCCGGACGTCATTTTTTCGGCAAAATAACTCGACCCAGATATCGATCGAGTTCAAATTTTCAAAGATCAATTTTTTGGTCGGCCACCGAGAACACGGAACGCAAAAGGAAACCGTAGGAACAATAATGGACAAAGGTCCGGCTCTATTGAGCATTTTCACGTTTTCACTCTTTCACTTTTCGACCCCTGTGCGCCGTTTGTCCGGACAAATGGCGCATAATATGCGCACAAATGACATACCGTTCAATCGCCGATTGAACACCTATCCTATTGATATATCGAGGCTTACGTGCCATTTTTTCGCCATGTTCAATGTTCAATTGTTTTTTCGCATAAACATTGCAATTTCCTCAGTGTTTTTGCATTTCCTGCAAAAACAGGTATTGACGATAGCACAGCCGTTGCATAAATGGCAAGACTTTTTATTGATGGTCGCCGGAGCTGTTGTCCACGATCAGATCGGCGACTAATTTTGGAGCATCAAGCTCAAAATGGACGGATTGGGCAGGGAAATAGATAGTCTCGTATGCCTTGATCGTCGCGGATTCGTCAAGACCCTCCTGGGCTCGTGACACGGCACGGTTCAACGCCGTCGCGAAAGGGCAGTCGATCCAGATCCGTAGGTCGAAATTGGACACAAACCGGCGTTTAAACAGGAAAATTCCCTCGACGAGGATCAGATCGACGTTTTCGAACACATATTCGAATTGATGATGCTCCTCGGCAGTCTCGGTGACCAGATCAGCAGTTAGACGTATCGAGCGGGCCGATCGCAGCGGGAGGATCAGCTTTTCAAACAAGTCATCGAGCCGTAGGGCGTTCTCATAGAAGTGCCGTCCCGGGTCCGTCGCAGAGAATCGTACAGACGGCAGATTCAGCCAACCGTCGACGTTGATGAGAGCGGTCCGCAGACCATGTGATCGAAGGATATGGTCGAGCTTTGCGGCGATGTAGCCTTTGCCGCTGGCATCGATGCCGGAGACGCCAATGAGCAAGCTGTGGTCAGGCGGAACGAGGTGGAGCTTTGCGCGGATCGCGTCGATCACGGGTTTGAGGTTCATTTCACGGGCGCACATAGTTCGAGAGCATTTCCGTCGGGGTCGTCAAAGTAAATTGATTTGGCGGGCATCCACTCGTGCACAATGACTTCACTTACCTCAACCCCGCGCGTGCTCAAGAGGTTACGGGCATTTTCGATGTCGGACTCGTCGACCGTAAAGGCAAAATGCTGCCGAGGAAATTCACCTTGTTCTTCCTGCAGTACGATCATTCCTGCGTTCCCGCCGGCACGAAGGAAAAGCCAATTTCTTCGCTGGTCGCGAATCCCGACTTCCAATTCCAATACCTGACGATAAAACTCTTCGGCGCGAGGCAAATCTTTCACCTTTATCGCAACTTCGTAGATCCCTCTGATCGGCAGCATATTTTCACCGCTTGTTCGGCGTGGCCTGGCTGCCGGCCAGGATACCGCCATCGATCGTCAGCTCAATTCCTGTTACATATTTCGATTCGTCAGAGGCCAGATACAATGCGCCGTATGCTACGTCGATAGGGTCACCGAACCGTCGCATGGGAATGCCAGACTCGACAAGCTCCACCGCCTTTTGCCGTTCCTCGCCTTCGCCAAGTATCGCGTCCCACATTGGTGTCATTATCGCGGCGGGATGAATACTGTTGCAGCGAATTGGGTAGCTATTGTCTGCGCAGTGAAGTGCGACGCTTTTTGTGTGATTCCGAACGGCTGCCTTGCTCGCAGCGTAAGCGGCCGCGCCCGGAATGCCGACAATTCCACTTCGTGATGAGATATTTACGATGCTGCCGCCGTTTGCCTTCATCAGCCGAATCGCGTATTTGCATCCGAGCATCACACCGGTCGAATTTACCCGTGTAACCTCATCCCATGACGCGAGATCAGCATTCTCGACGTCAAATGGGCCCTCGGTTTCGAGGAATCCGGTTATTCCCGCATTATTTACGAGGACGTCCAATCTGCAATATTTATCGAGAATGTGGTCGGCGGTCGCGCTCCACTCAGCTTCGTAGCGAACGTCTAAGTGTCGATACTCGCTTCTGGATTGCAGGTTTTCGGCAACGGCCTCGCCTTCGTCATCGCGAATGTCGGTCACAATAACCGTTGCTCCTTCCGTATGAAAAAGCTCGGCGATCGCCTGGCCGATTCCTCTCGCCGCTCCGGTTATCAGGACCACCTTGTTTTCGAGTCGCATTACTTATCAATATACGCTTTCGACATCAGATTTTCAGTTGGCGGAGACGGCTCTGCTCTTCGTTCTCGCGCCGCTTGTTTCGAGGGCGATCCGGTAGACCGCGGAGTTAGATGTAATGTAGAGCACCGAGCCGCCCTCGCCCCACGCGCAGTTTGCGGTTGCG
>CAYSMU010000136.1:0-2223 GCA_964432145.1 uncultured Chloracidobacterium sp. | reverse complement strand
ATCAAACTCGAAGCTGCCGAGCAGCTTGCCATCTTTCGGGTCTATGACGTGGATCCCGCCCGGACCGGCGGCAAAAAGGTAGCCGTTCTTATCGACCTTCATGCCGTCTGGCACTCCCGGCTTTGTAGCGGGCACGTCGCGAAATCTGAATACCTCGCGCTTCGCACCGAGATTTCCGTCTTTCAACAGGTCGAACGCATACCAAACGGCGTTGCCGCGATCGGCATTGCTGACGTAGAGCGTCTTTTCGTCCGGAGCGAACGCGATCCCGTTCGGAAACATAACTTCTTTTGTAAGCAAAGTAATTTTGCCGTCCCTCGACACGCGGTAGACTCCTTGAAAATCAAGCTCCTTGTCGCCGTCGTCGAGCACCTTCGGCAAGCCGAACGGCGGGTCGGTGAAATACAGATCACCGCTCGATCTGTAAACGAGGTCGTTTGGTGAATTCAGCCGTTTACCGTTATATCGATCGGCGACGACGAACATCGAACCGTCGGCCTCGATGCGCGCAATGCGGCGATTGCCGTGCTGGTTCATTACAAGCCGGCCGGCGTTATCGAACACAAGTCCGTTCGAACCGGGCTCGCGGCCCGTAAACGCCGTGCTGCCGGTGTAGCCGCTCGGTTTGAGGAAAAGCTCGGTGCGGCCGTCCCGATAAACTTTGTGAATCGAGTTATTTACAACGTCCGAAATGTACAGGCAATTGCATTGGTCGCTCCAAACCGGTCCCTCGGCCCAGCCAAAACCGTCGGCAATTTTTTCAAGCTTCGAGTCCTTGCCGAGCAGGTTGTCAAAGCGTTTATCGTGGCTGACGATTCGCTGGGCAAAGCCAGCATCAGCGGCGCCGGCCACCAAAACTACGAATAAGAGCAGGTTAAATCTCTTCATTGCTTCATCCTTCGGGCTGCGCCCGTCTATTTGCGGAGAAGCTGTACTTCTCCGTCGCGTCAAAAAAATTGATTGAGGCTATGCCGCCGGCGGCGAAGCCGCATGTCCATTAAGGCAGGTATCGGAAAAGCGGAGCTTTTCCGCAAATAGAGCGGCACAGCCGCGACAAAACAACTTCAACCTACCAATCCCTTACACGCCGCCAGGTTGTGATATCTGTGCTCCAGCCTTGCCGTTTTCGCGTCTCAAATGATTCGCGAAGCCACGGTGTTTGCTTGTGCAGCTCGAGCGCGTCGAGCGAGCGCCAAACTTCGTAACGCATAAATTTGCTCGGGTCCTTTGTCGACTGATACAGATCGTAACGAAGATTGCCCGCCTCGCCGCGTGTCGGAGCCGTGGTCTTCAACAGCTCGTTTTTCAGCTCGTCTTCTTTTCCAGCAAGGCCGTTTATGAATGTCACGGCCGTGAGCAGATCTTCGGCGTCCATGTTTACCGACTTGCTGCCGTCTTTTAGCTCGATCAAAAGACCATGAGCGTCGGTGTCGCCGATGTTTGTCGGCGAATGCGTCACCGCTTCGCTAAAGAGGACGTCTCCGGCCTTTGTCTCGCGGATAGATGTGCGGCCGTCCGGAAACTTGAACATGATCTTAAAGCCCGTCAGTACATAAAGTACGTGCGCCGGATGCTGGTGAAAATCCTCCGAGTCGCCTTTTCGCAGCTTGAAATCCATAACGCGAACACGGTCGTTCTCGATCATGACCTTGTAGTTCGCGGGGTAGACCGGAACCGGATCGGGATGCACCTTCGGCTGGTCTGACTTCTGGCCGAGAGCCGCGAGCGAGATCAATAGGATCAACACGAAACTAACTACAGAAAATTTCTTAGTCATAATCTCTCTCTTAATCGAACTACTTCACCGCGGGCCGGACGCCGGCGATGTTTAGCTTTATGCGATACAGGCCAGTTCTGGCGGCGAGATACAATGTCTTGCCGTCATCATCGCCCCAGGCCATGTTGTGAACGTGCTGCGGCGTGACGATGACCCCGAGATGCTTGCCCTCGGGCGAGAGAATGTGCAGTCCGCCAGGTGCAGAGACGTAAACGTTTCCGGCAGTATCAACCTTGACGCCGTCAATAGCGTCGTCGCCTTTGTACGAGGTGAAATCGTAAAACAGCTTGCCATTCTTGACCGTGCCGTCCGGCTGCAGTTCATAGCGATAGACGACCTTGCGGTTGTCGTCCCAGTTGCCGACGTAGAGATATTTTTCGTCGGGGCTGAGAGCGATGCCGTTCGGGCCGGTGAATTCTTTTGTCAGCAGCTGCAGCTTGCCTTTG
>CAYSMU010000135.1:277-7680 GCA_964432145.1 uncultured Chloracidobacterium sp. | reverse complement strand
ATATCGATCGGTGCGAGCAGGCCCTCGTCGACGAGACGCCGGCTGTGCGCAAGCTGATCTTTCGCGTCGCGGACGGCGTCACGCTGGACCTGAAGATTCCTGAGAGCAAACGTAAGGTCCCAATATGCCTTTTGCACGGCCGCGACCGTCTCGATCGAACGCTGGCGAAACTGCGTGTCCGTCAGCTCTAAATTCCGCTTGGCGATCTCGATCGTCCGGCGTGCCTGATCGGTCCTGCGGCCCCGGAGCAGCGGCTGCGTGACCGAAAAGCCGAGGCTCGAATTGTACTGCGGGCTGAGGATCGAGATCGGGTTATCGGTCGTCAGTCGCTGATTGTTAAAAAACCCCGAATAGACGGTGCCGTTGTTCGATGAGAGCTTTGACAGTGTCGCATTGCCCAGGATCGTTCCGTTGGTCGTCTTTTGATTGCTCGAAAAGATGCTGACGTTCGGGGTCGTTGTACGATCGTAATATACCTGGCCCGAGAGCCGCGGCTGAAATGCCCCGCGCGAAGCATCGAGGTCGAATTCGGCCATGCGTGCGGTCTTTCGGGAAAGCTCGACGTCGCGATTGTTCTCGAGAGCGAGTTCAATGGCTTCACGGAGAGTCAAGGTCCGCTGCTGCATCAGATCGACGCCGACACGGCCGAGCTCGGGCAGGCTTCGGTCATCCGAACGGTAATTGGGCGCAATGGCCGGAACACCCTTAAGATCGTCGGGCAATTGCGGCGTCGGGCTCGGCGTCTGCGCGATCGACGCGCCCGCAAAGGCGAGCAGTATGAGAGCTATTACGTTGAAATAGTACCGATGCATAAACACGTACACGCCTATTGCCTGCTGAATAATGAGCCCGCGGCTGTAACAAACCGCCGTTTAATTCCGCCGAAGAGCCAATCTCCGAACCGGTTAACGTACTGGAAAAGCCGCAGCTCGGCCAGGTCATCAAATAGTGAATAAAAAACTGGCACCGCCAGCAGCGTCAGGAGCAAACATAGGGTCTGGCCGCCGACAACGAGAACGCCGATCGAGCGGTTTGTACCGGCACCGGCTCCGCTCGACAACACAAGAGGAACCATACCGGCGACGAGAGCGATCGTCGTCATCAGGATCGGCCGGAGGCGGTCGCGATTTGCCTGAATGATCGCCTCGTAGCGCGACATCCCCTGCGAACGCAGATGGTTCGTGTGGTCGATCTGCAGGATGGCGTTCTTTTTGACCACGCCAAATAGAAGCAGCAAGCCGAGGCCGGAGAAAATATTCACGGTCTGGCCCATGACGAGCAGGCTCAATATCCCGAAGGGTATCGAGAGCGGCAGCGTCAACAGGATCGTTACCGGATGGATGAACGACTCAAACTGGGCGGCGAGCACGATATACATAAAAATGAACGAAAGTGCGAACGCAAGCAGAAAGTAAAACCCCGCCTTGCCCATTTCCTTTGATTGGCCAACGTACCCCGTCCGGTAACCTGCGTCTTTAGGAATGATCTCTTTAACGTAACTGTCGATCGCCGATGTGATGCTTGCGGCAGAGCCGCCGGGCCGTGTATTTGCAAGCAGCGTCACCTGACGCTGACGGTTGGTACGATCGATCGAACTCGGGCCCGTGCCCGTTGATGAGGTCACCACGCGGTCGAGCGTCACCCAGCCGAGCTTTGCCGACGGGACGATCACACGTTTGAGGCCTTCGATACTTGTACGAAATGGGTTGATCGCCCGCACGCGGACCTCGTATTGATCGGTTCCCGAGCTGAAGGTAGTCGCCTCCTGGCCGGCGACCAGGGTATTTAATGCCTGCGAGACATCGCCGACGCGTACGCCAAGGTCTGCGGCGGTACTCCGATCGACCTCGAGACGGACCTCGGGCTTGCCGCTGATCAAGGTCGAGTCAACGTCAACCGCGTCGGGGATAGTTTTCATTCTGGCAATTATCTTTTCCGAGTATTCGGTGAGCCTTGCGATGTCAGGACCGGCAATCAGGAACTGGACATTCGCATTTCGAAAACCACCGCCCGAGAATGCCTGTACCTGTTGCACGCCGGTGCGAAGCTCGGGCGGGAACTTCTCTGTGATCAGGTCGCGGGTCGCCGCCATCAACTGGTCCTGCGATCTGGTGCGGTTCTTTATGTCAGTGAGTTTTACATAAATAGTACCGGCATTTACGACCTGCTGCTGTCCGCCACCGACCGTCGCGAGCGTATCGGTGACACCCGGCATTTTCCTGATCTCGGAAGCGATCCGCTCGAACATCTGCGATGATGCCGAGAGGCTCGAGCCCTCAGGAACGCGGACCGAGACCTCAAATTGCGACTGGTCATCGACCGGAAGGAAGTTTTTGCCGACGAACATAAAAAGCGGCACAATGCTCAGGAAGACCAGGATGCAGAGCCCCACGATCACCCAGCGGTGTGTCATTGAGAAACGGAGCATTGACGCATAAACGCGATCAACCTGTCTGAACCACCCGGTATAATGACTGTCGAACGACTGCTTGGTCTCGATCATGCCGTCGCCCTTGATCTCGTCCGCTTCTTTTGGCGGCGAATGCGTATCTTTCTTTCCCTTTATAAGCCTTGCCGCCAGCATCGGCGTCAGCGTGAAGGAAACGATCAGTGAAACAAGCACCGCAAACGAAGCCGTGAGCCCGAATGACGACATAAAGCGGCCGACGATCCCCTGCATGAAACCGATCGGTACAAATACTGCCATCAGTGAAAGGGTCGTAGCGAGAACGGCCAGGCCGATCTCTCGCGTACCCTCGATCGCCGCCTGGTAGGGGTTCATACCCTTTTCCTCGACGAATCTATATATGTTCTCAAGCACAACAATGGCGTCGTCGATGACGATACCTACCATGAGCGTAAGTGAAAGCATGGTTATACTGTTGAGCGTATATCCCATGGCATACATCAGGGCAAATGTTGAAATAATTGAGGTTGGGATCGCCAACCCTGCAATGAACGTCGAGCGGAAGCTCCATAGGAAGAGGAATACGACGATTGCCGCGAGGATCGAACCGACGATCAGATGCTCCTCGATCGCCCGTAGCGAATTCTCGATAAAGATCGAGTTGTCACCGATGATGCGTACCTGATAGCTCTTGGGCAGCGATGGCAGGATCTCGTTGAGTTTTTCCTTTACGGCCCTGGCGGTGGCGACGGTGTTTTGGCCGGATTGTTTGGCGACGATCAGCGTGACCGCGGGCTGGCCGTTGAGCCGGGCCTCACTGCGAAGCTCCTCGGCACCGTCCTCAACATAGCCGAGGTCTTTGACCTTGACCTGATATTGGCCGCGAGTAGCGACAACAACGTCACTGAATTCGTCAACTTTCTTGATCTTGCCGACCGTGCGGACACTCGTTTCCTGCTGGCCCTCGTCGAGGCGGCCGCTGGGAAACTCCATATTCTGGACCTTCAACGCTCCCGAAACCTCAGCCGGCGTCACATTGTACGAACGCATCTTGTCCGGATCGACCCAGACGTTGATCTGCCGCTCCTGGCCGCCAATGATCGTGATTTGGCCGACACCGTTGACCGATTCAATAGGCTCTTTTATCCGCTTTTTGGCAAGTTCGGTGATCTCACGCAGCGACGTAGGGGCCGATACCGTAATACGCAAGACCGGAGCCGCGTCAGTGTCGAGCTTGAGCACTGTAGGTTGCTCCGCCGTTTCGGGAAGCCGCGGAATTACCGTCTGGACGCGGTTCTCGACCTCCTGAGCGGCAATATTCACGTCCTTTTCGAGGACGAATTGAACAAATACCTGCGAGATACCCTCGATCGAACTCGAGCGCAGTTCGTCGATACCGCTGATGGTATTGACAGCTTCTTCGACTTTCTCAGTGATCTCCGTCTCGATCTCCTGCGGCGAGGCACCGGGATTTACGACCGTGATAGTAATGGTCGGGAAATCGATCTTAGGGAAGAGATCAACCCCGAGCGAGAGGAACGAAAACGCTCCTACGACCACAAGCGACAAGATCAGCATCGTCGCAAATACAGGACGCTTAACGCAAATTTCGGCTAACCACTGCATATAAGTTCAAAGTTCCAAGTTCCAGGTTCAAAGCTGTTTGAACTTGCTTCCACGTTCAGTTGCCCCCTGAAGATATTTCATAAAGCCCGAAATCGTTTTTGAAGTTTCAATCAGCACCTTCGCGATCTCTTCAAATGTTCCCGTGTCGATGTAGTTTCGATCTGCTGCTATGTAAAGTTGCGATCTAACCTCACCGCACGACCCTTTTGCGATGGCAAGGAATTGTAGAAATTCCCTATTTCCTTCTCTTTCAAATCCCTCGGCAATATTCGACTTCACCGACACACTTGCGCGCCGTATTTGATTAACAAGTGCATAGTCTCGGCAAAACGGTTCCGTGCATGTGATGTCATATACCCGATTAGTCGCCCGCCTTGCTAGCCGCCAAGCTTCAATTTCCTCGAATTGTTCGATCCTGGCCATAACTTTGAACTTTCAACCTTGAACTTTGAACTAGTTCGCGGAGCGAACGAACACGCCGTCAAACAGTTCGCTCAAATTGCTTGTCGCGACGGTCTCGCCCTCGGTGACGCCGGCTTTCACCTGGATCAACTTGTCTTCGAGAAGGCCGAGCTGGACAATGCGTTCGCGGACAACACCGTCTTTTACTACGTAGATCTTGTTCAGGTCACCTTCAGTTTTGATCGCGCTTGCCGGTATCATCACGGCGTTCTCCGGTTTCGATTGCGTAATGCGGACGGTGGCGAACTGGCCCGGCTTGAGCAGTCCGTCGCCGTTCTGCACCTCGGCCTCGACCGTGAGTGTACGTGCGGTCGCGTTCACGTTCGGCAGAATGCGGACAACAGTGCCGGCAAAATTGCGGTCCGGATACGCGCTCGTCTGCATCGAGATGCCTTGCCCGATCCCGACCTTGCCGATCGAAGCCTCGGGAACGTCGATCTTTAATCTCAAAGTAGATGTGCGAACGATCGTCGCGACCTTTGTGTTCGGGGCATTTGGCGTTAGAAACTCGCCGAGGTCCGCGACTCGCTCTGAGACATAGCCACTGATCGGAGCGAGTATTACGGTGTCCGAGAGCGATTTGCGGGCCTGATCGACCTGTGCCTCGGCCGTCGCGATGCCGCTGCGTGCGGCGGAAACCTGTGCCTCGGCCGAGTTTATCGCCTTGACCGCCACCGCCGCGTTAGAGCGTGCCTCATCGAGCTGGCCAAGCAGGGCGTCACGCTGTGCTCGCCGCTGATCGACTATCGATTTGGACACGTCGCCCGTCGAAAACAGCTTTTCCGCCCGTGTGAGCTCTTTATCGGCAAGCACGAGGTTGGCACGCGTCGATTTCACCTGCGAAAAGGTCTCGATATCAAACACCTCTCCGTCTTTCACGCCCAGGCGGATCTGTGCCTGGCGAAGAGCCGCAATGGCCGTGCCGACATTCTTCTTTTGCTGCTCGAGCTGTGCCTGTGCCTGTTCGAGCCGAATGCGGGCGTCCCGGTCGTCCATCCGGACGAGTACGCTGCCCTTAGTCACATAGCTGCCTACATCGAAATTGACCTCGACCACCTTACCGCCGACGACCGGTGCGACATCGGTCTGAGCGTCACCCGCGAGGTTGCCGGTCGCCTCGAAATACGTCGGTATCGACTTAACAACGGCCTGTGCCGTCGTGACGTCGATCGTCGTCGGCTGAGTGCTCGAGTTGGCGTTTGAGTTTGCCGAACCGCGGCTGCACGCTGCCGCCGACAGAGCGGCGGCGATGGCGATGCCTGCAAATATACTGCTCGTACGATTAAGTCTCATGATGTTATTGAACGCTCTGGGCCCTGATGCCGTTCAGCAAAATTTCAGCAAAGTTCTTTGCCGCTTCCTCGTTGGACATGTCGATGATGTTGCGTTTCTTGTCCCAAAGGATATTGTTCAGCGAATGATGGATCATCATGCCGATAAACGCTCGGACCGCGATCCGCGGGTCGAGTTCGCGAAACGCGCCGTCGCTCTGCCGCACCTTGATATATCCGCCGATAAAGTCGTAAACCTGCTTGACGAATTCCTGAAAGAAACGCTCTGCCAGGTCGTGTTCCTCCAGGGCCGAATAGAACAGCAGCCGCATAAAAGCGACGTCCTCGTGGTGTTTGTTCATCGCCGCGAGTGCGATCGAGTAAAAGACGCGAAAATCGTCCTTTTCGGCCACTGCTTTTTGCAGGTCCTCGTTCCCTTCCCAAGGGAAAACATGCGTCCCGTCGATACAGGCCTTGGCGTCGAGGATAGCGGCGTACAGGTCGTCCTTGGTGGCAAAATGGCGAAACACCATTGCCTCGGACACCCCGGCGGCGCGTGCGATCTCTTTGGTTGTCGTGCCCTTGAACCCCCGCTGCGAAAACAGCTCGACTGCCGTCGCGAGTATCTGTTCGCGTCGGGCATCGCCGGTCATTCGTCCCGGATGTTCACAATTGAATAGCTTGGCTATCAAAATATCTCCCTTACCAAAAGTAAGTGATTACTTACTAACTTTGTAAGAATTACATTTTCGGTTTCGCACTGTCAACCCAAAATGTGACGCGCGTCACGACATCACAAATATTGAACCCGCCCGAGGGCAAATTCGTTACAACTGTATGGCGTAAGAATTCATCCGAAAGGGCGCAACCGACGGCTGAATTTTTTTGCCGGGCCATCATAAATTGGAGGACGCTGATACTATGTCGGAATTTGAAGCAGAAGTGAGAAAAGCTGAAAAGGAATTGGAGCAGAGCCTCGTCCCCGTGGGCGGAGAGCCGTTCTCGGACAAGGTGACGACAGACGAATTTTTGGGAGATCTAAAGATGCAGGCACAGGAATACGGGCAGAAGATACAGGACGCGGCCGTCAAGGCCAAGGATTTTGCGAGCGACAAATTCGCTCAGGCGGGCGACAAGTTCAAAGAGATATCGGCCAAGGACCCGAAGGAACTGGTCGAGGACGCAAAGGAATTTGCCCGCCAGAAGCCGGGCCAGACGATCCTCATCTCGGCCGCGATCGGCCTCGTCGTCGGCCTGATCCTGCGCGGCGGACGCAAGTAAAGTAATTCTCGAAACCGGGGGCATCAGCGACCGGACCATCAGTAAATGGCTGCCTTTCGGGGCGGCCATTTTTGTATTCCGCTGTATTTGATCAGCCGTCAACGACACGTAAACCAAAGGATCTTTAGCCCGCGTGCATCCGAAATTTGTTCGACGCTCGCCGCTGAGCGTGACGGCCTCGTATTTAGCTCCGGAACAGAAAACGCGGAATACATCGTGCCGGGTCACTCAAAACAGGCCGCCAGGTCACCGCTTTTGCCCGTCTGGGTCACCGGTTTTCCGAGCGTCGTTCCCAGATTCCGATCCATCGCGTCGATGCCGGAAAGGCAATGTACAGAGACGATCGCATTCATTGC
>CAYSMU010000135.1:0-267 GCA_964432145.1 uncultured Chloracidobacterium sp. | reverse complement strand
TCGTATTTAGCTCCGGAACAGAAAACGCGGAATACATCGTGCCGGGTCACTCAAGCTGGGGTAATTCCGTTGGCAAAAGCCGCGGTTGATTATCGTAGTAAGCGCAAGGAGGCTCTTAAAAAACACTCGATGTCATGGTTATTTATGGCAAATAAGGGAAGACTTACGGTGTATTAATATCCTTTACTCCCCAAAATCTCAGCAATTCCCTTCTGACAATCGTCGGTCATGCGGGCGGTGGCGTTGACGACGACTCTACGTCCGATT
>CAYSMU010000134.1:0-7695 GCA_964432145.1 uncultured Chloracidobacterium sp. | reverse complement strand
TAACGTTCAACCCCTAATGTTTTTCCCGCCCCGAGGTATTGAATCGTCCCAAGCTTTTGCGTGAGCTACATTTTGCTGATCTGTCGCATGTGTGATCGAGGCGAGCAGACAAAGGGATCGATAAAGCAGAGACTGCCCAACTATCCGGCCCACAGTCATTCGCTTATTCTCGGCTGGCGCTGATGGATGAGCCATTTCTTAAGCATTCATCGCATTAGGGGTTACAGGAGAGACAATATGAAAAACCGATCAAATACAAACTGGCGTAAACATGCGTTGTTAGGTGCGCTTGCCGCGGTCGTTGTTTTCGCGGCAGCATCGCCGGCTGTGGCACAGAAATTCAAAGCTGGAGATAGCGTTGAATGTGATCCAACGGCTATGAACGATTGGCTTAAGGGAACGGTAGTAGATTATTTGGAAAAAGACGTTCCAACTATTCAGGGAAATTACTACCTCACACGCGTCAAGATCGACAAATGGATCAAGATGTATCCGGAAGGTGTCCTGTGCCAAACCGATCGGGTACGCGCGGCGAATGCACCTGAAGTGAAAAATCCGCAAAAGGGCGACGAGCCAACTCTGACCACACCCGCGACGCCGAACCCACCGATAAAGCCCGACGAAGCAAAGCCGATCGGAGGAGCCGCGGATGCGCAAACTGGAGCTAAATTCAAACCCGGTGACCGCGTTGAGTGTGACGCAAGCGGGATCAACGACTGGCTCAAAGGCACGGTTTTGGCGTTTAAGGAGAACGACAATCCGGGCTTGGAAAAAGACAAGTCCGGCAAATACTTCTATATCCATCGCGTGCGATTGGACAAGTATGCCTCGACCAAACCCGACGGCGGGCTGTGCTTTACCGATAGAACGCGACTTTTGTCCGGAGGTGATGCCGCACCGCCACCTGTTGATAACTCCGTCGGCAAAGTTACGACGGATGCAGACAATACCCTATCGGCGGACCGCGAGATACTCGACTGCCCGGTCGAGCAGCGCAAGGCCGCGAACGGTTCGAGGCCGAGCGCCGAATTGCTAAAAAAGATAGTCCGTTGTGACAAAGGTGAACTTCGGGCGCAAAAGGGATTGGACGGTGCGGTGACGGTTGACGTGACAGCACTTAGTATCGGTGCACCCCGTGCGTGGAGTCCTCTGGCAGACAGCGGCGACGGTAAGCGAGGAACCGCCGTCTTTCCCGTTAAAGTGACCTATACCGTGAAAACCTTTTACCGTACGCGGACAGCGGTCGAGGAAAATTGGATCCGCGTTATCAATTTTTATGTCAATTCATTCGGCGAATGGCAAAGCGGGTCGGAAGAGCCCGTCAAGAGTCCTCAAATAAAGGATATTCCGCGATTTCCGTGATCTTCTGCGGAAAAAGTAAGGAATGATGGGCGGGCAGGAACGGCCTGATCGAAAGTGCTCTAAATTGGCAGGCGTGCCTAAACATCGAAGGCCGAAATGACTCGCCCGGAGCGCGGTTAAACATATAGCCATGCGACAGACAGCATCGGAAAAGTCCTCGCGGCATGACCGTTGTCCAACAAAATTGACTTGTCAAAGGGTTTGCCTTAGCGTTATTCCTTATGAAGAAATACCGTGTAGGCATATTGGGGGCGACAGGCACCGTTGGTCAGCGTTTCGCGCAGCTGTTGGAAAACCATCCACAATTTGAGATAACCGCGATGGCGGCGTCGGACCGTTCGGCGGGCAAAGTCTATTCGGAGGCGTGTGCGTGGAAACTGCCGGGAAGCATACCGGCGAACGTCCGCGACATCACCGTATCGCCGATCGAGCCGCCGCTCGACTGCGATATCGTTTTCTCTAGCTTGCCGTCGAACGTCGCCCGCGAGACGGAGGAGGCGTTCGCTCGTGCGGGGTATCCGGTCATTTCGAACTCGTCGAGCTATCGCATGGACGAGGACGTGCCGCTGCTGATCGCCGAGATCAATCACGACCACGTCGGGCTGATCGCGCAGCAGCGTGAGAAACGCGGATTTACTAAAGGCTTTATCGTCACTAATCCGAATTGTGCCGTCGTCAGCTTTGCTCCGCCGCTCGCCGCTCTGCACCGCAAATTTGGCGTCGAAGAGGTTATCGTCACCACGATGCAGGCGATCTCGGGCGCGGGGTATCCGGGCGTCGCTTCGCTCGACATCACGGACAACGTCTTTCCGTATATCGCCGGCGAAGAGCCGAAGGTCGAGATCGAGGCGCAGAAGATACTCGGTGCGTTTACCGAGAGCGGTATTCGAAAGGCTGATTTCACCGTGTCGGCACAGTGTTTCCGGGTCAATGTCATCGACGGCCACACGGCGTCGGTCCGCGTGAACCTCAAGCAAAAAGCTACGCTCGAAGAGGTCGTCGACGCGATGAGGACTTTCCCGTCGCTCGACCTCCACTCGTCGCCGAAGCGTTTTATTGACGTCACCGACGAGCCTTCGCGTCCGCAGCCGCGGCTCGATCGGGACAATGGTGACGGTATGACGATCACGGTCGGCCGCGTGTTCCCTGATACGGTTTTCGATTATCGTTTTGTCGCCCTCAGCCACAATACTGTCCGCGGAGCTGCGGGTTCGGCCGTACTTAATGCCGAACTACTTGTATCACAGGGATTGATCCCGTAGGTCGCGCGAACGGACGGCCGCCGTTCGGAATGAAACCGATCGGGCCTCGTCAAGAGTTTCTTTGTAGTAGATGTTTTCCGGGGAGATAGCGGCCAGACCCTCGAGAATGCTGATCGAATTGTTTAGGTATTCTCTCACTGCCTTTGTTCCGACCTGGGAGGTAAACTCCTTGCCGATATTCAGATCACATATCGCCAGGTCGTATTTCCATTCGAGATTATTTGGATCCCTTATGGTCAGGCCCGAAAACTCGTTTCGTGCCTGTTGAAAGATCGCGAGCGACTCCGCTCTCCTCCCGCTTTTCAGCAGAGCCTCCGCCATCAACCGCCGCGAAAGTGATATCTGACGCCTGGCGGCAATATCGTTGGTATCGTTCTCGGCGACGACACTATAATTCTCGATAGCTGCCGTGAAGTACTTGAGAGAATCACGGGGCTTGCCGGCCTTCATCACGGTTACCGCCAGGTCGACATAACAATCGGCGAGGGCATTGCGCTCACCAAAATTCTGTTTGTCCATGTCGAATATCTGCTGCTGGATCTCCAGGGCTCGGCGTACGTTCGGCAGGGCTTCGGCATGTCGACCGGCTTCTCGATAACCGATCCCGAGGAAAAGGTAACCGCTAGCCAGATAGCTTCGAAATCTAAGATCGCCGGGGTTTGCATCACTTAATCGCTGAAAGATCGAAAGGGAATTTTGGTAATCGGACAGTGCCCGGTCATGATCGCCCATCAGCATTCGGACATATCCGATATAGTCATATGCGATCGACTGCTGGCGCTGCAGTTCGATGTCCGTCGGGTTCGCACGAAGCAGATCGCTATTTATCTCAAACGACCTTTCGTAGAGATCGAGGCATCTCGCAAGTGAACCGCTGCGCAGTACCGATTGCCCAAGCATAATATAGGAACGGCTCAATTGTTTTTTAACCTCTATGTTGTCGGGATCCGAATCGGCCAGCGAGCGGCTGAGCTCGACGGACTTGTTATAGGCATCGGCCGCCTGTACGATATCGCCGGTTACATAGAGTATGTTGCCGACCTTTTGAAAGCTGCGGGCGAGTTCAATGCCCCGTTGCGTGTTTTTGACGTTTTGCTGAAACAACCCTGAGCGTAATTTGAGTGCCTTGCGATGGCTCTCCAATGCTCCCCCGGCATCTCCCAGATTTGGTTTGAAAATTTCTGTCTGCACATCCCCGATCTTTTCATATGCGGCGGCCAGTTCCGACTCGAGGCCGGCATCCGTGTTCGCCTCCGCAGCCAGCTTATCGAGGTATTCGATGGCTCGTGAGACCACTAGTTCCCGGGCCTTGATAGGGCTTTTTTCTATCTCGTCATTTATCTCAAAAATGAATGAATTTGCGAGTGTCCGGACCTGATCGAATCGCAGCTCCGCTCTTTCGCGTTCGATGTTCGCTCTCCGTGCCTGATATCCCGTCGCGATGATCCCGCTGAGCAGGATCACAAGGGTCAGGGCCGCCGACCCAACAACGAGCGGATTTCGACGGGCAAATTTTTCGGCGCGATACAGTATGGTGTCCTGGCGGGCGATAACAGGCAGCCCCGCAAGATGTCGCCGAATATCCTCGGAGAATTGCTCGACCGACGAGTACCGCCTTTCAGGCTCTTTGTTCAGCGCCTTGAGGACGATATTGTCAAGATCGCCTTTTAGCCGGGCGGCGAAACGCAAAATATCTCCAGTTTGCCCTTCGCGTTTTTCTCGCGCCGCCGCAGACGGCCGGACGATCTCGGATCGGGTGACCGACCGGACCATTTCGCCTATAGACTTGCCGTCAAAGGATAGCGGTCTGCTGCTCGTGAGCAATTCATAAAGGATAACGCCGAGCGAGTAGATGTCGGTCGCCGTGGTTAGATTTTCGCCAAGGATCTGCTCAGGCGACGCATATTCAGGCGTAAACGCAAATTGCCGGGTCTGCTCATCCCCGAATCCATCACTGCTCAGTATCTTTGCAATACCAAAGTCGAGTAATTTGGGGGTGCCGTCCCTGGTGACGAGTATGTTCGATGGTTTCAGGTCGCGGTGAATGACCAGATTCTGATGTGCGAAGGCGATCGCTGAGCACACCTCGCGAAAGAGGTCCAGCCGGTCTTCAAATCCAAGCTCCTTTGTTCCGGCATACTCATTTATCGGTGTGCCCTCGACATATTCCATCACAAGATATGGCGAACCGTCCTCTGTCGTTCCGCCGTCGATCAGGTGGGCGATATTAGGATGCTTGAGTGAAGCCAGGATCTGGCGTTCGGTGAGGAAACGGTGAAGAACGGTTTCCGAACTAATTCCGCTTTTGATAAGTTTGATCGCGACGCGCTGGATGAATTCGCCGTCGGCACGTTCGGCAAGATAAACGACGCCCATCCCGCCAACCCCGAGCTCGCCCGAGATCCTATACCTGCCTACGGTTTCGCCGATCATGGACGGGCCTGCGCCGCTGTCTCGCCCGGCCATTTCAGCCTCTATGGCCGAAACGTCAAGTTGCATCGACGCCGCCTCAAACTCGAGGAACTTGACCACCTCATCCCGAATCTCTCGATC
This sequence comes from uncultured Chloracidobacterium sp., assembly GCA_964432145.1. Taxonomy (GTDB): domain Bacteria; phylum Acidobacteriota; class Blastocatellia; order Pyrinomonadales; family Pyrinomonadaceae; genus OLB17. Next base: position 2,518 of record CAYSMU010000134.1, on the reverse strand, counting down.
GGGACAGGCATTGTCCAAAAAGGACTCGCGCTCATCCGACGGGATCTCGAGGGCACGTTCGAGTATTGATTTGACGTTTTGCCATCTTTCGGCGTCCATCGGAGTCATGATCGTAACATTCTGCGAAGGAAAAGCTTTGCGGTTGACCATTCTCGCTTAACGGTGGCGACCGAGACGTGCTCGACCTCGGCTATTTCCTCGATCGTGAGGCCGCCAAAGAATTTAAGCTCCACGATCCTAGCCTGCTTTTCGTCAAGAGCCTCCAGTTTTAGCAGAGCTTCGTCTACTGCGAGTACATCCAGCGGCTGCCGGTCGCCGAAACTGACCGCATCATCGAGAGCGATCTGCGTCTTAAACTCACCGCCGCGTTTAAGGCGGTTGCGATTGCGGGCATGCTCGATCAATATCTCTCGCATGAGCCTCGATGCGATTCCAAAGAAATGCGCCCGGCTGCTCCATTCGACCTCTGTCTGTCCTATCAAACGCAGATAGGCCTCATGCACGAGTGCGGTCGGCTGCAGCGTATGGCCCGCGCGCTCTCGCGAAAGATGCCGGCCAGCCAATCTTTTCAGCTCCTGGTACACCACCGGCAGCAGTTCGTCGATCGAACCGCGGCTTTCATCTCGGAGGCTTGCGAGCAACTCTGTGATGGGCCGTTGGCTCATATTTTGTCTCGTGTTCACAAAGAATAGTGTGATTTGGACAGTTAAGCAAGAAAAACTGGCGATCCGCCGTTTTTTTTGAGCCAAACCGTCGGCGAACGTCGCATTAATCAAAAAAAGGAATAATCAGAAGGGGAAAATCCAGGCCGCCCCGAGAGGCCGAAATAGCAGGAGAAAAAACAGTATGCAGTTTAACAAACTAGCGATGGCGCTTGTTCTGACGGGAATGATTAGCGGGGCTCTGACCGCGCAGGTTCCCACGTCACCATCAACCGATCCTCCTCCCGTGGAAAAGCCGGGCGAGACCCCGCCGCCCAAGCCAGCCGAGCCGGTGATACAGGGTACGGCCTACAGGGAACCGGACTATCCCCAGCCGAAGGTCACTAAAGCCGAGCTCTATGCGCAATTGGCCGCGAACATAATGCAGTTGATCATCGCTAGCAAGCAAAAGCCGCCGCAGCAACGGCAACGCGGCGAGAATATCAAGTCCAGCGGCTGCGGAGGAGCAACGTATCGCGGACGTTGTGAGATATTTCAGTTCACTAATTTTGACTTTCCGACAACGGGAAACACCTGCGGCCAGGCCGCGATGGCAACCGCGATGTGGACCGCGGGGTTGACCCACAACAACAACGCAAAGTCACTCGCCAAGAGCATTTACGATTTCGCACCGCCGAAGATCACGCTTGGGAACATGATCGAGCTGAAGGGCACACTTGGGACCGACTGGAGGCAGATCAACTACGGGCTCGACGGCTTTAAGGGGCAAGGGGTCAAGTACACATGGATCAACGGTGAGGCCGAGATCAAAAAGTATCTGGCGATGAACTGGCCGGTGATGATCATGCTGGACACAGGGACATTGCCCCAGTACAGGTACCAGTGGTGGACCGGGCACTGGGTTACCGCGTTCGGTTATGACGCGAACTACATTTACGTCTCGAACTTCCCGGACAACAGGATGACGTGGAAACAACTTAACGATGCTTTCCGGAACGGAACTTTAGCTGTGGGACACGGCACTTCGGGCCGGGCAGCTCTTGTTTGGAAGTAGAATCAACAGGAATAAGGAGAAAAGAGATATGCGGACAGAAGAAAGATCGAAAGTTTTGGTAAGGGGCCTTTTTTGGCTGGCGATTTTTATGGTGGCCTATTCAGTTCCTGTCTTTGCTCAGACACCGGATGTGAAGGTCGAAGGCTCGGCATTTGCGATGCCTCCATACGATTCGCCCGCCACGAGTCAGGAAGAGTATGAGAAGAAGCTGGCAATTCTGGTCAAGAAGAAGCCGGCCGGCCCGGCGTTCACGACGAAGGTCGCAACCGCTCGCACCAGGGGCGAGGTCCTTTCTCCCAATTGCTTTAAGAATGGATACTACGGCACCTGTGCGATCTATCAATTCGTGAATACCGATTTTCCGGTTTCGAAAACAACTTGTGGGCAATCGGCTTTGGCAACCGCTCTTTGGGCGGTAGGCATAGGTTCGAAATTCAATAACAATCAGGCCTCTCTGGTCAAAAGTATTTGGGATTATGCCCCACCAAAGATCACTCTGGGAGGCATGGTCGAAGTCGGTGCTGGCGGATACGGCACTGATTGGCGTCAGCTTAACTATGGCGTTGCTGGCTATCGGAAAATGCATAACTTCGGATACCAATGGGTGAAGGGCTTTGACGCCGTTAAAGCTCATCTAAAACAGGGACATCCGGTTGTGATCATGCTCGATACCGGTACGTTGAAGCAGTATCAGTTTGCCTGGGGTACCGGGCACTGGGTGGTTGCGTATGGTTACGATACGAACTACATCTACGTTACGAATTTTCCAAATAACCGCATGACGTGGAATGAGCTAAAGATC
>CAYSMU010000133.1:0-7697 GCA_964432145.1 uncultured Chloracidobacterium sp. | reverse complement strand
TGAATTTCGTTAAGGCAACCGAGATCAAACCCGGATTCTCCCAAACCGACCTAACGCCGACCGCTCGCGAATACGTCCAAAAGATCACGCCGACCAAGGCACGCTACGTGCGGATGCGAGCTTACAACTTCGGCAAGATACCGTCATGGCACCTCGGTGCGGGCGGCGATCCGTGGATATTTATGGATGAGATAATTATTAGATGAGGCTTATGCAACGCGTCGCCGGGAACGCAGCCGCCCCCGGCTGCAATGGCTGGGGCCTCGCCAGCCAGACGTCGTTTACAGACAAACCACAAAATTGCGAAATACGGACGCACGTCACGCCGGTGGAACCGGCGTTTGCACGCGAGGACGCGTGCGTTCCCGGCAAAAAAACGCTTTCCGGGCAATTGCGGCTACTTGTTTTCGTAGATATCTTTTTTGGCAAAACCGGTTGGTTTCACTTTCCGTAAAACAGTCCGCAGATCACTGTCGATCTTGGTTATCAAACGACGGACTTTTTGTTCAGGACGTGCCATGAAGTATGTGACGTGAGAGGTTTCGTAGCCATTCGGCGAGTGAGGCGAGAAATAATAATTCGAGACGCAGCGGCGTGTATCGTCGGCTTTGACCTCGTTGACCGAGTGCCAGGTCTTATCGCCTGTTCCCATCAGGACGAGGCGGTTATAAAGGCTGGGGATCTCAAGCGGCTGCGTGACGTCGATATCCCAAAGTTCGAGGTTGCCGCCATTCTCCGCGGTCCAGCCGGGCGTGATGTAGTAGAGCAGGTTGAGAACCCGGTAGTTCTTTTGCTCGCCATCGTGCGAATTATCGAGGTGCGGATTGAGGAAATGCCCGCGTTCCATCGCGCTCAGGCCGCCCGCATATAGATGCGGATCGCCGAGAGCGTCCTTGATACCGGTGAGATCGGCGACCTTAGCGATCACGCGTTCATCCTGAAACGCGAAAGTGACGTCCGAAATGATCGGGTCAAACTTGTCGAGAGTTTTCGAATTGAACTTACGTTCGCGAAAACTGTCGATCAGCCGCATCTGGCTCGTCGGTGGGAACGCAGCCGCGATCCGCTCAGCGATCTCCGTCGGCAACAGATCATCGATCGCGACGTGCCTTGCGGTCACACCTTTATCCGCGGCGTAATCTGCCTTGATCGCATTTGCGTCCCGGTCGAGGCGTTCGATGATGAGTTTTACTAGTTCGTCTAGCATCAAGTTATATAATATCATTCAACGCTCCGCCGGGAACGCAGCCGAGGGCGGCTGTGTTCCCGGCAAATGGCGTTCACGAAATAATCTGACCAAAGGGGTTCCGAGAGCGTCTAAGTTACGGTTGATAACGGCATTATAGAGGTAATAATTCATGGACAGACGGTATTTTTTGAAGACAGGCGGCATCGGCCTTGCGAGCTTTGGCTTTATGGCGGCGGCGCCGGAATTTTTGCATCAGTTTGCGGCGGCACAGACCGCGGCAAAGGGATACGGTAAGAAGAAGGTCTTGGTCACGATCTTTCAACGCGGTGCGGTCGACGGCCTGAACATGGTCGTTCCATACGGCGAGAGCGAATATTACAGTCTTCGCCGGAATATCGCGATAAAGAAACCGGGCGAGAACGGCGGGGCTATAGACCTCGACGGATTTTTTGGGCTTCACCCGTCGATGAAGCCTTTCGAACAGCTTTGGAAGGACAAACGGCTTGCGATCATCAATGCGGTTGGTTCGCCGGACAATACACGCTCGCACTTTGACGCCCAGGACTATATGGAATCCGGCACGCCGGGCTACAAGGGCACGAAAGACGGCTGGCTCAACCGAGTGCTTCAAACGACTTCAAAGAAAGACGACTCGCCCTTTAGGGCCGTCGCTATGACGCAGTCGCTTCCGCGTGCACTGTACGGCAAGGCCCCGTCCGTGGCGATGACAAATCTAGCCGACTTCTCGATCAAGGCCGGCATTTACTCGAACAACATGCGGGGCGGCTTTGAGGGCATTTACGAGCAAAATTCAAAGGACACGCTCGGCGAAACGGGCAAAGAGACTTTCGAAGCTGTGAATTTCCTCAAGCAGGCCAATCCGGCCCAGTACAAACCTGAGAACGGTGCCGTCTATCCGTCAACGGCATTGGGCCGTTCGCTCGCTCAGATCGCACAGATGATCAAGGCCGGCATCGGCTTAGAGATCGCATTTGCGGAAATGGGCGGTTGGGACACGCACTCGAATCAGTCCGCGGGCCAAAATCCGTCGCAGGGGCAGCTTGCCAACCTGCTGCGTGATTTTGCCGCAAGCATCGCGGCATTCAATACGGACCTTGGGAAACGCATGGACGATGTTGTTGTCCTCACAATGAGCGAATTTGGCCGGACGGCACGCGAAAACGGCACGCGCGGCACAGACCATGGCCACGCGAACGCAATGTTCGTGCTTGGGAATTCGGTGAAAGGCGGAAAGGTCTACGGCGAATTCAAAGGCCTCAAATCAGACAAGCTTTACGAAGGCCGCGACCTCGACGTCACCACCGATTTCCGCGATGTATTTGCCGAAGTCGCACAGAAGCACGCGGGTACGAAAGACCTCGCCAAGCTGTTCCCTAACTATGCGGCGTCGAAGGAGAAGTTTAGAGGTTTCTTGGGATAGAACTGGTAGCTGGTAGCTCGAAACTGGAAGCTGTTATTTAACCATCGGACTGAGAATAGGATATGCCCGGGGTTACAGAACAGCTTCCAGTTTTCAGTTTCCAGCTTCCAGTTTTGGATCATTGTGGATTGCCAAAGATTACTCCATTTTCCTCAATCGCAGCCGCAACGCCTGCAGCTTAATAGTATGCCCCGGCGTCGTCAATCCCACAGATCTTAACGCCGGTAGACCTCGCGTCTGTGACCGATCTTTATTACTAATACGATCAATTGATCGTTTCGAATTTCGTAGACGATTCGGTAGTCCCCTAACCGGACCCGGAAAAGGTTCTCGGCCTCTTTTAGTTTCTTAACCTTTAATAACTCTGAATAGGGATTTTGAGCTAATAGCCTCAGTGCCTCAGCAGCCTTTATCCGGGTTTTGACTGATAATCGATCAAACTCTTTCTGAGCGCTTTTGACAAACTCAACCCTATAGATCGCCATCAATTTCTACCGTTCTTGAAGACTCCCCAAAACTTCCTCTAACGAAATTGTCTCTTCATTTCGCCTTGCATGATAAGCCTCAAGATCGATCTCATCTTCCAACTGCTCGACGAGGGCTTGCTCGATCAAGTAGCGCAGCTTGATCCCGCGTCGTCTGCAAAATGTGACCAACGCATCTTTTACTCTCTTGTCTATTACTGTTGAAAGTGTGGCGGTTTCATTCATAATAATGAATTATAATGAAAATAAATTAAAAACCAAGGACTACTCCATCTTCCGCAGTCTTAGCCGCAACGCCTGCAGCTTGATAAACCCTTCCGCATCATGCTGATCGTATGCTCCGGCGTCGTCTTCAAATGTAACGACCCGTTCCCGATAGAGTGAATCGGGCGATTTGCGTCCAGTCACGATCACGTTGCCTCGATAGAGTTTTAATCTGACCTCCCCGTTAACCGTTTCCTGTGTTTGGTTGACCATCGATTTTAGGATCTCGAATTCGGGGGCGAACCAAAATCCGTAATAGACCGACTCGGCAAACTTGGTCCCGAGCGAATCCCGAAGCCTCATCACCTCGCGGTCCATCGTGATCGATTCGAGAGCGCGGTGGGCGGTCTGCAAGATGGTCACGCCGGGCGTCTCGTAAACGCCGCGTGATTTCATACCGACGAAACGGTTCTCCACCAGATCGACACGCCCGATGCCGTGTTCGCCGCCGAGATAATTCAAGTGTGAGAGCAGGTCAACCGGACCGTGGGCGATGCCGTTTATAGCAACCGGTTCACCTTTTTCGAACGAAAGTGTTATCTCCTCGGCGGTGTCGAGCGCGTTCTCGGGCGACTTCGTGGAAAGAAAAATATTCTCCGGGGGTGCGGCCCATGGATCCTCGAGAATCCCGCCTTCGTAGCTGATGTGCATCAGATTGCGGTCCATCGAATATGGCTTTTCCGCGGTCGCGGTGACGGGTATGCCGTGCTTAGAGCAGTAGGCGATCAGATCGGCACGGCCCTTGAATTCCCAGTGCCGCCACGGAGCCACGACCTTGATGTCCGGCTGGAGAGAATAGTATGTCAGCTCAAAGCGCACCTGATCGTTGCCTTTGCCGGTAGCTCCATGCGCGACGGCATCAGCGCCTTCTTTCTGGGCTATCTCGATCTGACGTTTGGCGATCACCGGACGTGCCAGCGAGGTGCCGAGCAGGTAAACGCCTTCGTACAAAGCATTTGCCTTAACGGCCATCCAGACGAAATCCTTTACGAACTCTTCACGCAGGTCCTCGACATAGAGCTTTGAGGCACCGGTCGCCAGGGCTTTTTCCTCCAGACCGGTCATCTCCTCGCCTTGCCCGACATCGGCGCAATAGCAGACGACCTCGCAGCCGTAGGTTTCCTTTAGCCATAGCAGCATGGCCGACGTATCGAGCCCACCTGAATAGGCAAGCACCACTTTGTTGATCTTCTTTTCCATTAGCCTTGTGTCAGGGGCCGCGTTCGCTACCGCTCGCCGTTGTGACAAGCTACAATTATAGGCGCACGGAGTAATTGATGACCAAGTCAGGCCAACTTTGGGGCGGAAGATTCACAGAGAAGCCGCACGAGACATTTGCCGAGTTTAACGACTCGTTTCGATTCGACCGTAGGCTATTTGCCGCGGACGTTCGCGGCAGTATCGCTCACGCCGCCGGATTAAAACGTGCCGGTATGTTGTCGGATGAAGAAAATGACGCCATGACCGGCGGGCTGACCCAACTGCTTACCGACTCCGCGATAGACCCGAAATTCTTTGAATCGGACGCCGAGGACGTTCACTCGTTCATTGAGGGAAAATTGATCGACGCTATCGGCGACGCCGGCAGGAAACTTCACACCGGCCGAAGCCGTAACGATCAGGTCGCCACGGCATTTCGCATCTGGCTGCGAGATGAGATCGATGACATTGGGGTCCTTGTACTCGATCTGCAGGCGGCGATGGTCGATATCGCCGAAGGCTATCGCGACGCGGTCCTGCCGGGCTACACACACCTGCAGCGTGCACAGCCCGTGATGTTCGCCCATTGGTGTCTGGCCTACTTTGAGATGCTGCGGCGTGATCGCGAACGCCTCGCCGAGGTCCGTGCGCGCGTCAATGTGCTGCCGCTCGGTTCCGGAGCACTCGCCGGGACGGGATTTCCCATCGACCGCGCGTCGGTCGCCGCGGACCTGGGCTTTAACGGTGTCTCCGCAAACAGCCTCGACGCGGTCTCGGACCGCGATTTTGCGATCGAATTTGCGTCCGTTTGTTCGATGATCATGGTCCATCTGTCGAGGCTTGCCGAAGACCTGATCATTTATTGCTCGACCGAATTTGGGTTTGTTACGCTCAGCGATACCGTTTCAAGCGGATCGAGCCTGATGCCGCAGAAAAAGAACCCGGACGCTCTTGAGCTGCTTCGCGGAAAATCTGGCCGTGTCTTCGGCCACACGATGTCGCTGCTCGCGATGATGAAGGGCCTGCCGCTCGCTTACAACAAGGACATGCAGGAGGACAAAGAAGCCGTCTTTGACATTGTCGATACGGTCAAGCTCTCTTTGCGCACAGCCGCGATCGTCGTCGAGAATGTGATCGTTAATGAAGAGCGCACCCTTGAAGCCTCGACGAACGGCTATCTTAACGCTACCGAGCTTGCAGACTATCTTGTGCGAAAGGGAATGCCATTCCGCACGGCTCACGAGGCCGTCGGCCGGGCGGTGCTCCACGCGATGAATCAGGGCAAAGAGCTGAATGAGCTGGGCGTTGACGAGCTTCGTCAGTTCTCAGACTTGATCGATGGCGATGTCGCAGACGCCCTCGCTATTGATGCGACTCTTTCGGCGAAAGGAACTGTCGGCGGGACCTCGCCCGCTCGTGTGGCGGCTGCCCTTGCCGCTGCCCGCGAATACCTAAATGGACAAAGCTGAACTGATCGAAGAGACCGGCCGCGGCGAATTGCTGCAGTTTCTCGGCGTCAAGATCGACGTAGCGGAACCGGACCGCGTCGTCTTGACGATGGAGGTTACGCCCAAGGTACACCAGTACGTCGGCATCATGAATGGCGGGGTCTCTCTCTTCCTGGCCGAGACCGCGGCGTCGATCGGCGTTGTCGCTGGAACCGACCTGACCAAATTCACTCCTGTTGGTGTCGAGATCAACGCGAACCACCTTCGTGCTGTGAGCAAAGGTGTCCTTACCGTTGAGGCGAAACCGATCTACGCCGGCCGAACGATGAGCGTTTGGGGAATTGAGATCAAAAACGATAAGGGCAAGCTTGTCTGCATTTCTCGCATTACCCTACTCAACCAAAAACGTCCTGCCTCGTAGACTTCTTATTAGATCGCCGTTGAAATACACGAACAGGACGAATGAATAGCGTATTTATTTGGTGTGTTTCGCGTGTTTCGTGGGCTAAAATTCTTCCGTGCATAAATTTGTTAGAGATCTGATCACCGAATGGCGGCGCCTGGGAATGCCTCTGGCGGATAAGACGATCGTCGTCGCCGTTTCGGGTGGTGCGGATTCGGTGAGTTTGCTGCTAGCTCTTTACGATCTCATTAAGAGAAAAAAACTCACGGTCAGGCTGGTCGCGGCACATTTCAACCACAAGCTGCGCGGTGACGAGAGCGACGCGGATGAAAAATTTGTCCGCGGACTTTGCGGCCGTCTCAAGATCGAGCTCGCACTTGGCCACGACCATATTTCAACCGAAGGCAATCTCGAACAGAACGCCCGCGACGCAAGATATTCATTTCTCGCTGAGACGGCCGAGAGTCTCGACGCTTTCGCCGTGGTCACCGGCCACACCGTTAACGACCAGGCGGAGACATTCCTGCTCAATCTGATCCGCGGCAGCGGCCCGGACGGCCTGAGCGGTATGCGGCCCGTGCGGCAGTTTGACGGTACATCGGCATTGCTCGTCCGGCCGCTGCTGAAGTGGGCAAAACGCCGGGAGACCGAGGGTTTTTGCACCGAGATGAAGGTCGAGTATCGCTACGACACGATGAACGAAGACACGGCCTTCAAACGTGTCCGCATTCGCAAGATACTGCTGCCGCTGCTTGAGGACATGAATCCCAACATCATCGAAACCCTGGCAAATACGGCCGAACTCATGCAAAACGCCGTACCTGAGAAGCCGGAGGTCGACACCGGCCCGCTCTCGCTCGCAGAACTTCGCGATATGCCGCAGAACCTGCTTTACGAGTATCTCCGAGCGTGGCTTGGCAAGAACCGCGGAACTACGAGGGCATTGCAACTGAAACATATACAAGCCATCGAACGTTTGGTCCTTAGTGAGAAGAGCGGCAAGACAGCCGAATTACCCGGCGGAGCGCATGTCGTCAAATCGGGAGGCAAGCTCCGATATGAGGAAAATAAGGTTGATAATTGATATTGCGCCGTCTAAACTTAGGGATTGATGCGTTGGATGTCTTGGCGCCTTAGGGTGCAACATCCGGACGCCGGCTTTCATCGAAATAGATTGCATCGCATTTCGATGAATGGTCGATGCGGAGGTAAAAATTGAGTTCTAAGGCAAAACAAGTTCTTCTGTGGTTAATGATCATCTCGAGCG
>CAYSMU010000132.1:6601-7701 GCA_964432145.1 uncultured Chloracidobacterium sp. | reverse complement strand
GAGATGCTCCAGCAGTGGGCATTAACCCCAGAACGGCATCGTCGCCGAGCCTGAACTCGGTCATTCCGGGCACATTAAGATCTGGTGCCGCGCCAAGGACCGCGCTATAGAACCGCGTGCTCTCGGCCTGGTCCTCGACATATAAAATGAAATGCGCCTTCATCTGATCAATCGGCGAGGTCCATCTCGACCGTCATCCTGTATTCGTTCGCCATCGATGGGTGGCCATGGGCCAATGATACTTCGATCCCTTTCCCATAGATCTCGATAGCTTTTTCGCGATCGCCTTTTTGTAGGTATGCGTTTGCGAGCACGCCGTAGGCATTGCCTTCGTCGTCGTATTTTGAGAGGTAAGTTTCGAGCAGCTCGATCACCTTTCCGTGCTCGTTCAGCTTCTCGTATTCCTTAGCGAGGCCGAACATCACCATTGTGTTCCCAGGGTCGGAAGCGAGCATTTGTTCGAATACTTCTATCCGGTTTTGCATTACAGTAGGTTACCGAACAACAGGCAGAAACACGAGCGGTAGCGAGTGTGCCCCCTCCATTTGCATGGATCCATGACAGGAACAACCCATCACCGTTTCTGATATGCTTCATCTCCGTCGATCTGCGGCAAAGGCCCATGTCTAAAATAGACTCCGTTGAACAGGCATAACGACAGCTTCGGGTTCGGCCGTTTTTTCATGCTGCTTGAAGCCCAACCGCTTTGCGTGAAAATCGAAAAGTTTTTGCGTCACCTCCCATTGCTCCGTCTTGCCGGTCATCCGCTCTTTGTAGGTGCGGTGTCGAAGCGTGCCGCCGCGTTCGCGTTTCATCGTGTTGATGATCTTTGCCGCGGCGGTCGGCGAGAGGCGTTCGTGCAATTTCTGCACAAAATAATCCTCGATCGAATCTGTGTCGAGATGAAGCATCGACATAAAGGCACGCGTTGCTCCGGATTCCTTTGCGCGTTCTAGCAGCCCGGGAATGTCCGATTCGTTATAGCCCGGAATGACCGGTGCGATGCCGATACCGACGGTTATGCCGGCATCGGCGATAGTGCGCATCGCCCGAAATCGTGCTTCAGGCACCGGCGTATATGGTTCGAAGGGGTTCGAACG
>CAYSMU010000132.1:0-6591 GCA_964432145.1 uncultured Chloracidobacterium sp. | reverse complement strand
TTTTGTCAGGAATGGCAGCGAGAAAAAGACCGAGGTCTTGACCTGTCTCTTAAGCACGTCGATGTCGCGGGTAACGAGCGGAGATTTGGTGATCACCGCGGTCGGCACGCGAAACTCCGCGCAAACCTCAAGGCATTGGCGCGTCAGTTTGTACTCAGCCTCCAACGCGATATACGGGTCCGTCGCGAAAGAGAAATCAAGATGCGGCATCTTGTCACGGCATTTCTTCAGCTCCTCGCGAAGCAGCTGCGGTGCGTTAGGTTTGACAACGATCTTGGTCTCGAAATCGGTCCCGGCCCCGTAACCGAGATATTCGTGGTACTGGCGGGCAAAGCAATACGTACAGCCGTGGACACAGCCGCGATAACAATTGACCGTATATCGCCAGCCGCCTTCCCAATCCGAGGCAAACGCCTTAGTGATCACTTTCTTTGTCGCCGTTTCCTCAAAGACCTCGAGTTTTGTCGGCGGCGGCTCGCCGATATATTCGGCTGAGTATCGGTTGTACGGATTGGGAGGGTTAGTTATCTGTCGCACATATGCAACGATAGTGCATTTGTAAGTAAAAATCAAATCCTGCCGCCGCGGGTCGAGCGAGCGGTCAATGACGGCAGCGGCACGTCAAGTACTTTAGATGTCCCGCTGCATCAGAAGATCTGTCTGCGGATCGGAGCCAAGGAGAAATGTATGCCTGCCGACCTCGCGGAACCCGTTCTTCTCATAGAACCGCTGGGCCCGCGGGTTATATTCCCAGACGCCCAGCCACATCACGTCATGCTCCATTTCTCTTGCAAGTTCGAAGCACGCCTCCATCAGGTTCTGGCCCACGCCTTTGCCGATATATTCCTGATGCGAATAAAGGCGCGATAATTCGATCGGCCTTTCGGCGGTAATGCCGTCTTCCGTGCTGTCAATGATCAGCTTGGCATAGCCGGCCGGCCGGCCGTCGACCTCTGCGATGAGAAAGATCGATCTCTCGTCAGCCAGCTCAGAGGTGATCTGTTCGAGGTTGAACGCCTGCCGCATGTAGTGATTAAGGTCGTCAGGGGCATTTTTCGGATGATGTGCGAACGCGTCCCAAAATGTCGTGTAGGCTAGGTCCGTGAGAGGTTTGGCGTCGCCGACCGTCGCCTGGCGTATGTGAATGTTTGCCATAAGTTAAACACGATGCCCAGGATGCGCAGGACTCAATTCATCCCGATCATCTGGTCCATCCTGTTTGAAATAACTTATAGATCACTTTCCGTCGGTTATCAACCGCCGCGGTCGTCTTCATCGATGAAGGCAGATGACCGCGATCGCCTTTTGAAAATGAGCCGATCTGGTTTCATGCAGCAGCGTCCGAGGGCGGCTGAGGCCATGCCGATGGGGTCGACCTGCGTAAAGCGAGACTGGCCATTTGAGTACGTTCGATTTACGACGTAGTCGAGCCCGGTCACAGAGCTTCGGTCGTACGACGTTTCGGGCTCGTACCAATTGTCGACGATGATGGACTGCGGACAAGATTGTTCGCATTTCGGCGGGCGGGATTGGTTGCGGTGTTTGCGAAGTTTGGTAAGTTCGTCGGAGTTTGTCGTCGTTACTGTGTGTTTTGAGTTTGTCGGGACCAGCGAGTTCGTGGGGTATTCGGGAGACAGGTTGTGAATGGCGTTGTGGGGCGTTGTGGGAGTTTGCCGGCGATAGCGGATCGGGTGTCGCGGCGGCGGCTTTGGGGCTTGGCCGACGCGGTGGTGGTTTCGGATGCTTTGGGAGACAGCCCGGGGCGGAATGACACCTTTTTCCTCCGGAATGGACGGCAAAAAACCGGTGACCCACGTGCACTTTTCCGGTGACCCAGATGCCTATTCCCGGTGACCAGAGCAGCTATTCCGGTGATCAATGCACTTTGTTCCCGATACGAACGGCTCTTGAAGGTAAAAAGCGGAACTGCCGAGCCGACGGTCTGCTATATTTGAATCAATGCCTGACGATCTCACCACGAATCTGGCTGCGGTCCGCGAGCGTATTGCCCGGGCGGCAGCGCGTTGCGGCCGGACCGCATCGGACGTTAAGCTGGTCGCTGTCAGCAAGACACACCCGGCAGCCGTCCTGCGTGAGGCGATTGCCGCCGGGATGGCCGTTTTTGGTGAGAACAAGGTCCAGGAGGGCGAATCAAAGATACTCGAGATCGGCCGGAATGCCGCCGAGTGGCACCTGATCGGGCACCTGCAGTCTAATAAGGCCAGAAAGGCCGTCCAGCTTTTTGACGTGATACATTCGCTCGACTCGATCGAACTCGCCCGCCGGATGGAGCGTATTTGTGAAGAGGAAGGCCGAGGGCGTCTTCCCGTTCTCATACAGGCCGATCTCGCCGGCGAGGAGACGAAGTCGGGCGTACCGGTCGACGACCTTCCCGAACTCGCGTGTTATTTGAAGTCGTGCACGCACCTGCAGCTTGTCGGCTTGATGGTCCTGCCGCCGTTCTTTGACGATCCTGAGGCGACTAGGCCGTACTTCAAAAGGCTGCGGACGATCCGGGATGAGGTCCTGCCCGGCGGCGAGCTTTCGATGGGCATGAGCAACGATTTTGAGGTCGCGATCGAAGAAGGAGCAACGATCGTTCGGGTCGGAACGGCGATCTTCGGGGAGAGGTAGTTATGGAACTGACCAAAACACAGAAGATATTACTCGGCATTGCCTCCGGCTGGCCACTTGTCTATATTTTCATCTTTATAGCATTCATTTTTGGCATGATCGCTCTCACTGCGGGAGGCCCCGGCAGCGGGAACGAATTCAATCCGCTGTTGGGTGGAGGCTTCGTTGTGCTGATGATCGTCCATATGCTCACGATTTTCCTGACCCTTGCTTTAACGGTCTTTTACATCGTTCATGCGGTCAAAAACACAAAACTCGACAGCAATATGCGGATCATTTGGATCGTTCTGTTTTTTTTCGGCGGAATGATCGCTCAGCCGATCTACTGGTATTTGCAGGTCTGGAAAGAGCCTGAAACGGCTGCAACCCAATTAAATCCGCCTCCAGCGTCCAGTTGGGCCGATCAAGAGGACATGCGACAAGGCGCCTATGTTCCGCCGAGCGAGCCGCCCGATTGGCGTTCATAAAATATGCTTTCATTGACTGTTTATCCGATATTTTTCCTGATCGTATGGTCGATCTTCAGCATCTTTTTGGGGTTAATGCTGTTGCGGCTGACGTTTAATTACGCCGATCCAAATCCTTTTGGGAAGGTCGGCAGGTTCGGCTTCAAGGTCAGAAAAGCGACCGAGAAATGGGTGTATCCCGCGGCGAGGTTCTTCGCGATGTATCGGGTCGATACCCGCTTAGCTCCACTGCTTACTATATTTATCGGCCTGGTCTTTACATACTTTTTTACGCAGATCGTCGGTAATACATTTTTCGTGATCGACGGGCTCTCGGCTGGGATCGCAGCAGGAAATCCCAAAGTAGTTATTGGATTTGTGTTGTATGGACTGCTCAGTCTATTGGTCCTGTTTATCTTCATCAGGTTCCTTGCGTCGTGGTTTGTCTTTACCCGAAAAACGTTTCTGGCATTTGTCATGCGAGTGACCGACCCGATCATGCTTCCGGTCCAACGTCTGATACCGCCGATCGGGATGTTCGATATCTCGGCAATGATCGTGCTGATCCTGATCGGCTTTTTGCAATCGCTTGTCCTGAATATTTTTGTGCGAAGTTGATCGAGGTAATTGAAAAACCTGATTCGCTGACCTTTTCGGTGCGTGTGATACCGCGGGCATCGCGCAGCGAGATCGTCGGTGAGCACGACGGTTCGCTCAAAGTAAGGCTCGCTTCGCCGCCCGTCGACGGTGCCGCCAACGCCGAGCTTATCAAGCTATTTGCCAAGAAATTCGGGGTTTCAAAGAGCGACGTCGAGATCCTCAGCGGAGAAACTTCAAAAAATAAAAGAATAAAGATCATAAACCTGTCAAAATCAAAGTTTGACGAGGTTACAAGATGAAAACACAGATATCTTTTATGACAAGCCTTTTTAAGAGCGGTACTCCAAAACAAGACCTGGCCAACGATCGGCTTTTGGGCGAGGACCTTGCGTTGTGGTTTGTCACGAGATCGAAGGAAGGCGAATTTGCTTTCGACAGTCCTTTTCAGGACAAATCGGGCTGGTCGGAATCGGTGAGATCGGAAGGCGAGGAATTCAAACTGGGGTTTGAGATCGCCCATTCATCGGTCGGTTCGGACTACGCCGAGTGGCATATTCATATCGATAAGGTCAAACGAATGGGCGTGTTCGGCTCAAAGGATTCGGCCGTTCGCGGCAGGCTGTGCGACCATATTCAAAACGTTCTCCGCGATTCGTATCAAATACGTGAGATCCAGTGGGCCGACTGACCGAGCGAGATTTTGCCCGGCAAAAAGGCACGTGGTATATTCGTTAATTCGAATCTAGGCCAACAAACACAAAGGTTTTTATCACATGTCAGGACATTCCAAGTGGCACACGATCAAGCATAAAAAAGGCGCTCTCGACGCCAAACGCGGCAAGATCTTTACAAAGATGATCAAGGAGATCACCGTCGCAACTCGCACCGGCGGCAGCGGCGACGTTGATGCAAACGCGCGTCTTCGCAAAGCCGTTTCCGACGCCAAGGCCCAAAATATGCCGAACGACACCATCGACCGTGCCATAAAACGGGGTATGGGCGAGGGCGAAGGTGCGAATTACGATGAGGTTCTTTACGAGGGCTACGGCCCTAACGGCGTCGCCGTAATGGTCGAGGCGATGACCGACAACCGAAATCGGACGGTCGCGGAGATCCGCCACATCTTTTCAAAGAACGGCGGCAACATGGGCGAATCGGGATCGGTTGCGTGGATGTTCGATAAGAAAGGCTACATCGTTGTCGATAAGGCTGCTAAGAGCGAAGACGAGCTGTTCGAGATCGCCATAGAGGCCGGGGCCGATGACATGAAGGACGAAGGCGATGTATTTGAGATATATACGACGCCGGATAATTTCGAGGCGGTCCACGAAGCCGTCAAGGCCGCAGGCATCGAGCCTCAGGCAGCCGAGATCTCGATGATCCCGCAAAACTACATCGAGCTGACCGGCCAGGACGCCAAAACGATGTTGAAGCTCTATGATGCCCTCGAGGATAACGACGACGTCCAGAAGGTCTATGCCAATTTTGATATAGACGAGAGCGAGATGGAGTAAAAATCTTCTTGACTCGGTTGCCAGTGTCTGTGAGATACTGGCTGCACTGGGGGTGATATTATGAAAATTAATAGAACTGGAGACATTACAACTTAAATAAACCAGAATAGGTTTAAGGAGCAGCGTTCTTGGAAGAGGACGCTGTTTTTCTTTGTCTAGATCACTTGCCCAAACCCGATACGATGTCCGTCGGGGGTGACGACGCTAAATTCACGAATTCCCCACGGCTTGTTCTCGATCTTGGACAAAATGACGGCTCCGCGATCGATAAACTCAGCGTAGATCTCATCGACATTTTCGACCAGGCAGTGAGCGAACCACGAGTGGTTGCCGGTGGCCTCGGCGGTCATTTCGTCGGAGCATTCGCCGAGCATCACCTTGAAATCGCCGAACGAAAGAAACTCCCAGCCCGGAGCCGTGAAATCCAGATCAAAGCCGAGCTTTGATCTGAAATACTCTGCCGCGACCTTGAGGTCTTTGACAGCTAAGACATGACGCGTGTGTACGACCCTTCTTTCCATAAGTTACAGGTAACTGAGTATCCAGCTCTTCTTTCTTCGCTTGAGATCACCCCACCAAGCACACAGCGGGTACAGAATAACCAGTCCGACGATCCATGCCGCATAAACGACCCATAGCGGGAAACCCGCATCCTGCGGTATCGGCTGGCCCGTTGCCATCGGGGCTCCAAAAAAGTAGCCGATATCCTTTCCAGCCAGCGCGCTAAGGACGATGCCCGTGAGATGTGCCGTGAACCACTGCAGAATGTAAAAGAACATTGGAACCCGGCCAAAAGTGATGCATATTCGCTGCCAAATGGCTTTTCCGTCGATCTTATCCGTCAGTGCCAGGACTATCATCGCTGGTCCAAGGGTCATCAGCAGAAACTGGAGTGATGCAGGATACTTCGTTGTATTTAGGAATGACAGAAAAGTAAAAGTCGGCGTATCCTGAGCGGTCCAAAGTGCAGGGTCGCCGTAGACGTTCGTCAGCCGTAAAATGACAAAGAGCAGGATCATCCCCGAGCCCAGGATCAACATCCATTTACTCCGCTGCCGACTTTCTTGTGAATACAGTGTTCCAAATGCATATCCCGCCGCCATTACCCCGATCCACGGTATCAACGGATAAGCGACAAAAACACCGGTCGACCCCGGAATAGGGACGACGCCCTGCTGATGAAAGATCAGCATCAGGATCTGTGACAGATCTGGCGGCGGCGTTCCCATAAATGCAGTTTCCGGCGGCACCTGGAAACGGTCAAGAAGATTATGCAACACGATCATTGCGACGCCGATAGCTCCGACTATCTTGACCGGCAAATAGATCAGGGCGGCCATCACTACCATCGATACGCCGATCGCCCAGATCACCTGCACCATTCCGAAAGACGCTTG
>CAYSMU010000131.1:0-7714 GCA_964432145.1 uncultured Chloracidobacterium sp. | reverse complement strand
CGGTATGGGAATCGGAACATCACTTCGGGGCTGGGCGTGACAAACTTCTCATTCAGCGGCAACAGGATCACGACGCATTCTTACGACTCGGCGGGAAATACACTCAATTTCAATGACGGAACAGGAAGGACATTCACCTACGACGCCGAGAACAAACAAAAAACCGCCTTCGTGAACGGCTATACGAATGAGTATTTCTATGACGGCGACGGAAGAAGGGTCAAAAAGGTTGTCCCCTCAACAGGCGAGACGACGATCTTCGTATACGACGCGATGGGCCGTACCGTCGCCGAATACTCGACCATAGTCGAACCCGCGGCTACCGCGAAAGTCGTGTACCTGACAGCGGACCATCTCGGCAACCCGCGCATCAACACCGACCAGAACGCTATCCGTCACCACGGACGGGCTTATCGAGCCGGTGTTTTATGAACTCGGCCTCGATCATATAGACCGTTAGCTCGCAGATGTCTTTGACGTAGTCGCCGATCCGCTCGATGTGCTTGGCAACGAAGAGAAGCTGCATAACGCGGATCGAGGTCGCCGGCTCGGTGCGCATAAAGTGCATCAGCTCGCGGAGTATCTTGTGGTAGATCGAATCGATCTCCGTATCGAGGGCTATTACCTTGCGGGCAAGGGCCGCATCCTCTTTGTTGAAGGCATCGATCGCTTGCTGAAGCATCTCGGACGCGTTTGCGGCCATACGAGGCAGGTCGACATATTCGGCCAGCTGCGGCTCATTGTTCAGCTCGATAGCGGCGGCGGCGATGTTGCCGGCGTGGTCGGCGATCCGCTCGAGTATCGGCGTGATCTTGGCCACGGCGATCACGAATCTGAGATCGCGGGCGGCCGGCTGCAGCAAAGCGAAGATCTCGATGACCTCGCGGTCGATATCGAGTTCGAGGCTGTCGATCGCATCGTCGTGGGCCAGCACCTCGGCCGCGAGCTTGCTGTCGCGGTCAACGATCGACTGCATCGCGTGGTCGACGGCGGTGCGGGCCTCGTTGCCCATGTTCAGGATCAGGTTTCTGAGTTCGTCTAAACGTTTGTCGATTAACCGATGGTCTTCCATATAATGTGTGTTCGAGCCGGTGATCTTCGCCCCGGCCTAACCAAATCGCCCGGTAATATAGTCCTCGGTGATCTTTTCATTCGGGCTCGTGAACATCTTGTTGGTCGGGTTTGTCTCGATCAGTTTCCCGAGCAGGAAAAACGAGGTCCGATCCGAAACGCGTGCCGCCTGCTGCATATTATGCGTGACGATGACGATCGTGTAGTCCTTTTTCAACTCGACTATGAGTTCCTCGATCTTCTGCGTTGCGCTCGGGTCGAGTGCGGATGCGGGCTCGTCCATCAGAACGACCTCAGGTTCGACCGCCAGTGCTCTCGCGATGCAAAGCCGCTGCTGCTGGCCGCCCGACAGGCCGAACGCGGACGCCTTGAGACGGTCCTTGACCTCGTCCCATAACGCGGCGTTGACCAGTGCCCGTTCGACGCGTTCCTGCAGATCGGCATTGCCCGATGCCATTCGATTGATGCGGATGCCGTACGCGACATTCTCAAAGATCGATTTGGGAAACGGGTTGGACTTCTGAAACACCATCCCGACCTTTCGCCTGAGAGCGACAACGTCGGTCCCGGCGGCGTTGACATCCTGTCCGTCGATCACCACCGAGCCGTCAAGACGCGTTCCGGGGATAGTGTCGTTCATCCGGTTGAGCGTCCTGAGAAAGGTCGATTTGCCGCAACCCGACGGGCCGATGAACGCCATCACCTGGCGCTCCGGTATGTCGAGCGAGATGTCGTACAGGGCCTGGGACTTTCCGTAGAAGAAGTTCAGGTCCTTAACGCTGATCTTCGGCTCGACAGAGCGGTCCTCGATTCTCGTTTCCATCGGCGCGTCAACCTCTATTTGAAAGGCGGGTGCCTGTGCTCCAGAGTTCATATCCAGCATATCTCGTTTTTTTCCGATAAGTTAATATTTTTTCCTGGTCATGTACCGGACCATTATATTGATCACTAGTATCAGGAACATCAGGATCAATGTTGCCGCCCAGGCCATTTGCCACTCGACCTCAAAAGGCCCGGTCGCGTAATTGTAGATCTGGACCGTCAGCGAGGCCATCGGCTGGTCCATGTAAACGTTGTAAAATCTGCTATTTAGGGCCGTAAACAGGAGCGGTGCCGTCTCGCCAGAGACACGTGCGATCGCCAGCATCGCACCGGTCGCGATGCCGGTCTTCGCGGCAGGCAGGACGATGTCCCAGGTAACGCGCCAGTTCGGTGCTCCTAACGCCAATGCGCCCTCGCGCATCGCCTTTGGCACCAGAAGGATCATTTCCTCGGTCGTCCTCGCAACGATCGGAAGCATGATGATGGCAAGGGCGATGCTGCCCGCAAGGCCAGACTGCCTGCCCATCGGAAGAACGAACAAGGTAAACACGAAGATTCCGACGATGATCGAAGGCACGCCGGTCATGGTATCCGCGACAAAACGCACGATCCGGCCGAACCAGCTATTGCCGTACTCCGCCAGGTACACGCCCGCCGCGATACCGATCGGCAATCCGACGAGACTCGCTAGTCCGGTCATCAGGAAAGAGCCCAGTATCGCGTTACCGATGCCGCCGCCCTCGCCGACCGGCTTTGGCGTATCGATCAGGAATTGAAGGCTGATCGAGGAGAGGCCGCGGATCGCAATATAACCGAGGATTATCAGCAATACGACGATCGTAAATGCAGCGCATGCAGCCGTCAGCCACGTCATCAGCGAATTGATCGCCTTTCGGCGCTTAGCCCCTGAGACTTCCTGAAACGGGGCCTTAAGCGAGACGGGGTTTGGGTTAGCAGTCTCAGCCACTTGTTCCCTCCCGCCCTCTTACTCCCATGACCAGGAGCTTTGCAAAGGCATTTACGATAAACGTCACCAGGAACAGGATCAAACCGATCTCGATCAACGCACTTAGATAGATGCCGCCGGTCGCGTCCGCGAAGTTGCTCGCCAGTACTGACGCGATCGTATACGCCGGTTCAAATACCGAGATGGAGATCTGAGGAGTGTTGCCGATGACCATGGTAACTGCCATCGTTTCCCCGATCGCCCGGCCAAGCCCGAGCACTATCGCACCGGCGATGCCGGGAGCCGCATTTATCAGCACGACCTGTGTGGTTTCCCATTTGGTGGCCCCGAGAGCCAGTGCGGCCTCCCGCTGCGTTACCGGCACGGCCTCAAGAACGTCACGCACCACCGCCGTGACTATCGGCGTGATCATGATCGCGAGGATGATGCCGCCAGTCAGCATTCCGATACCGGTAAGCCGCCCCTGGAATAATGGCACGAACCCGAGATAGTCCTGAAGGAAAGCACCAAGATACTCGCGGATGAACGGAGCGAGGACGAAAATGCCCCAGAGTCCGTAAACCACCGACGGAATAGCCGCAAGCAGCTCGACCAGGAACGCTATCGGGCGAGCAATACGTGCGGGAGCCTGTTCGGTAAGAAAGACGGCTACTCCGACCGAGATCGGCACCGAGATCACCAGGGCCATTAATGAAGAAACAACGGTCCCGTAAACGAACGGCAACGCACCGTAACGGTCCATTGCCGGGTTCCATTCCGAGCCGGTTAGAAAGCCGAAGCCGAACCGTTCAATTGTGGGAAGCGAGTTGCTGAACATCATGGCGATCATTCCACCGACAATAATAAGGATCACCGCCGCAGCGGCGAACAATATCGTCCGGAACACCTTGTCGCCAATACTGTTGGTCTGAGCCACGCCTCGCTTCCCCTACTAAGGTCGTTACTGTCGAACGGGCTTGCCGCCTGCCGTGATCGAGTTCAGCTTCTCTTCCACGCGTTTCACCAGATCAGCGGGGATCGGCGAATAATGCAGTTCCTTGGTAAAAGCCTGGCCCTCATGCGTCGCCCACCACAGGAAATCGACGATCGATTTTGCCTTGCCTGCATCTTTCTGTTCCTTGTAGATGAGGGCGTAAACGATGCCCGAGATCGGATATGAGTTGGCACCCTCGGCGTTGGTGATCTGCATTCGCAGGTCCGCCGGTGCATTTGCCATCATTCCCGACGCCGCAGCCGTAACCGTCTCGGGGCCGGGCTTGACGAAGGTGCCGGCAGAGTTCTTTACCAAAGCCGCCGGCAGGTTGTTTGCTTCGGCAAACGTTAGCTCGACGTAACCGATCGTGTTGGGGGTCTGTCTGACCTGGCCCATCACACCTTCATTGCCCTTGGCACCGATACCGACGCCGGCAGGCAGTTGAGGATTCTTTGTGCGACCGACCTTTTCCTTCCATTCGGGGTTGACCTTCGAAAGGAAGTCGGTGAACACGTCAGACGTTCCGCTGCCGTCAGAACGATATACCGGCGTAATGTCATTCGCCGGAAGTGCAGCGTTCGGATTATCGGCCTTGATCCGCGGATCGTCCCATTTCTTGATCTTGCCAAGGAAGATATCGGCAATGACATCCGGAGTGAGCCGAAGTGGTTCTTTTACCGCCTCGAGGTTGTAGGTCAACACGACGGCTCCGAGAACGACCGGCACATGAACTATCTCAGCCGGGGACTGCTTCATTTCGTCCTCGGTCATAGCGGCGTCGGTGGCTCCAAAATCTGCCGTCTGGCTTTGGATCGCCTTGATACCTGCGCCCGAACCTGTGGACTGGTAATCGGCCTTGACACCAGGGTGAGCCTTTCCATATTCGCTCATCCACTTGTCCATGATCGGCTTTACGAATGAGGATCCTGTCCCCTGAAAGCCGCCTGAGCCTCCCTTGTCGCCGGTAGCTGCGTTGCCCATCTTTTGGCCGCTGCAGCCCGCCAGCAATATTGCCGTAACGAACAAAACAGTTATTATCAAATACGTTTTCATCTTCTTTCCTCTCTATTCCGGTGCCCCAATGGCAGCCTGTTATACCTATCACTATCTGTCGCGAACCTCGTGGAGTCAAAAATCTGAAACGCTCAATTAACTTCTTTGTAACATCGTCACCAGTCGCAAAATGTGAGGGCCGCCGGCGGTTTCCGGTGGTTACGAATTTTGGAACTGGTAACCTTAGTTACTGCAGCGTTACATAAGTGTTAAATCTCTGTTTCAGACTTTTGTATGACCTATCAAGTTTCTGTCAAAGTGGTCAGAGGGAGCCCAGAGCCTATTACTCGCGATGCTTATCACTTGTCTTTTCGCCGCCGCCGGAACGAGCGTGTCAGGACAGCAGGTCTCACCTTCGTCGCCTCAGCCGGCGTCGGAGATCGAGGCAATCCGGCGCACATTGGACGAACAAAGGGCGGAGATAGAATTGCTTCGAAGCGAACTGCGCAAGGAGACGGAACTTCGTTCGCAGCAACAAGCTTTACTCGAATCAATGATGCAGAGGTTTGAATCGCTTGCTGCTTCGCTGCCAAGGGCCGTGCCGCCGGATAAAACATCAATCGCGGGTGCGGCCTCTCAGAGGAAGGAAGCTGTCGCGGAGACGAATAACGCGACCGCAAGCACCTCGATCGCTACGACAACCAGCCAGCAAGCCACTCCGCCAAGCGTTGTCGAGAGCGGTTTTGGCCGGATCAAGTTCACCGGCTTGTTACAAGGCGGATTCGTATCGGGCGATGAAGGTGTGAACGATACATTCAGGGTCCGGCGTGCGGAGCTTAGGTTCACGGGCGACATCTTGCCGAAGGTAAAATGGAGCGTCATGTTCGATCTGGCTAAGGCCCTGTCGGTGAACACAACGTCATCGACCATCAACGGCACGCCCGTCGTCGGCTCCGTCTCGGTCAATCAGTCGAGCCGCATCTTCCAGGAAGGATTTATCACGTACGCTCATTCAAAGAAAGCGAATTTTCAGATCGGCCAGTTCAAGATACCTCTTAGTCAGGAAGGGCTTCAGTCCACGGCAACACTTGACACCGTCGAACGCGCATTATTTCTCGCAGATCGCGCCAGGGGCGGCGGACTTGGCGATTCTCGTGATATAGGCGCGATGCTCTTTGGTGCGTTAAATAAACATGTCGATTACCAGATCGGGATCTTTAACGGAGTTGACGAGAGCCAAAACGCCCCCGATCAGAATGATCAAAAAGCAGTCGTCGGACGCGTCGTATTTCGCCCCGCGTTTATTGAGGGGCTTCAGATCGGCGGATCGGGAGCCTATGGCACCGCACCGCGTTCGCCGAACCCGCGACGCGATCGACTGGGCGGCGAACTGGTCTACCAGCGTGGAAAAGTAAAGATCAAGAGTGAACTAATGACGGGCATTAATGGCGGTACCCATGCCCGCGGCTACTATGCCCACTTCGGCTATCGCATCCAGCCGAAACTCGAGCTGGTATTCAGGTATGACACATTCGACCCGAATATTCGCCTGGACACGACAGCGACGAACGTCAACGAACGGGATTATTTGAGCGGGGTGAACTACTTCTTTAAGAACAATAATCTCAAACTGCAGCTGAACTATGTGCGAAGGACCTTTGCCAACGGTATCGTACCGTCAAAGAATCTCTTCCTCGCGAATCTGCAGACCTCTTGGTAGGCAAGGCTCAGAGCTGTTTCCGTTCGACCGGCAACTCAAGTGGCGATCCGGTGACGGGGAGCAAGCAGGAAGTGAGCCAGTCCGGGCAGCCATTTTCTGGGTTGCGGGCGAGGGTCGAATATGAGCCGCTCGGACAAAGGGTAAGGATCAATCCTCCCTTTGAAGAACCGCCGCCACCGTCAGTGCCTCCGGCTGCCACCGGTGACGCAAAATTCATGGAATGGCAATGCACGAACTCGCAGAGGCTTGGGCACAGTTTTCGAGAATTGCCGATGCACTGCAAACAGGCGCTGCTTGAAAATGTTGCTTTGTCTCGCGGCGATATATTCGGGTCGCCGAAGGAAGGCAATCCTGGACGGATAAGTGAAAAGAACAGAGTGCCTCCAAAGCTGAAGCTCTCGGACAAGAAGAAAAAGGCCGCAAACAAAGCCCTCGCCGCTACGGAGAAGTTCGCCGAAGGCGACAACGAAACCGTCATCGGCTACGGCGTTCCAACCGTGCCGGGGTTAGTCGAAGTCGGAGAAACGGCGGGCGAGTTTGATGGTATTGGGCCGAGATCTGGTCCCTGCGATTTACGTACCCCTACATTTCTCGAACTGACAACTAATAGCGCCAAAGCAGCGAGCGCATTATTGGTGGCGACTTATGGTGAGCGTGCGGCAGCCATATATGCATCTTGGGGCACTTATCGACAAGCAGTTTTCCTTAACACGATTGGAGCAGTTGTTGATCAGGGCGTAGATCTTTCAGCCGCGAAAATCGCCGACAATCCGTTTTACTATGGGAACTCACCAGACCGCTCCCCGTTTGGAATTGAAGTGACCGGCATCAATGGCTCCGATCTTGACAAAGCAGGTCTTGGAGACAGCCTACTTTATGGGCGGCGATCGCCTCGTGCAATAAAGGAGGGAAGCATCGAAGCGACTGTTCACGGGGGGCAATTGCGTTTGACGTTGATTTATACAATGTAAAGAGCAACAAGGTTAAACACTTGGATGAAGTGGCTTTTAACCGTGATAATAAGACAACCACGCATCCCGCAGACGTTGTTCGGAAATTAAACGGGCGTGGGGTTAAAACCGGCGTCATATGTAGATAAGTCAGAGACGGAGTAATTCAGATGCAAATAAGATTCCTTCTTTCGATTTTGGTTGTGGTGGCGATCGAA
>CAYSMU010000130.1:0-7854 GCA_964432145.1 uncultured Chloracidobacterium sp. | reverse complement strand
CCCGTTGCGCCAGTGCCGCCCGCAAGCCCATTGGCGCTGCCGCCATTGCCGCCCTGGCTGAGCTTCGGAATCTCGATGCACGAATGCTGCCGCTAGCGAACAAGGTCGCCGAATGGACCTGCGCGAACATGCTCGACGAGGACGGTTATTTCTACTATCAGATGCGGAAAAGCAGCGTGGTAAAGACGCCGTTCATGCGCTGGGGACAGGCGTGGATGGCATACGCTTTGGCACGCCTGATCGAAGCTAGGTAGATGGAGAACGAGATTCAGGACTTTTGGCAAACGCATCCATGCGGGGCGTCCCTGGTCGGCGATC
This sequence comes from uncultured Chloracidobacterium sp., assembly GCA_964432145.1. Taxonomy (GTDB): domain Bacteria; phylum Acidobacteriota; class Blastocatellia; order Pyrinomonadales; family Pyrinomonadaceae; genus OLB17. Next base: position 7,536 of record CAYSMU010000130.1, on the reverse strand, counting down.
TAAATGAAGAGACGCGGGCCGAGTACGACGAGTTCTTTCGCCGTTACGATGAGTTCCGCTACAAAAAGGAGCCTCACATTCTCAAAAACCTCGATCGCGTCGGCTTTGCAGGCAAACGCGTTCTCGAGATCGGGCTTGGCCAGGGTGCTGACGCCGAGCAGATCGTTCGACGAGATGGTCTTTATAGCGGCGTCGACTTGACGGACGAATCCGTTAAGCGAGTTCGGATGCGTTTCTCGCTGCACGAACTGCCGTACGAAAGGATCGAGCAAGCCAATGCTCTCGATCTGCCGTTTGAGGACTCGGCGTTCGATATCGTATTCAGCCATGGGGTGCTGCACCATATACCTGAGATAGGCAGGGCTCAGTCCGAGATCGCACGCGTGCTGCGGCCGGGCGGCCGCCTTATCGTTATGCTTTACGCAAAATGGTCGCTCAATTATCTCTTGTCGATCTCGCTGGCGAGACGGCTTGGCCTAACGGCACTATACGTGCTGGGCATAAACGCACGCGGCATCTATGGCGATCATCTTTCTAACGCCAAGAAAATGGGGCTTGTCAGGTATCTTTCGATGACAAACTTTATCAACGTCAATACAGACGGGCCGTTCAACCCATATTCAAAAGTGTACGGCCGCGGCGAGATAAGCAAAGATTTTATAGATTTTGAGATCGTCGAGACTCACAAGGAATCGATGCACGCCCCGCCGTTTCCTGTCGGTTGGATGCCGTTAGCGAGCCTTCTAGGCTGGCATCTCTGGGCCGAGCTGAGGCCGAAAAAATAGTATGTGCGGAATTGCCGGCATCATCTCTCACGACCCTGAGACGCGTATCGCCGCGGCACTCAAGTCTATCGAGCACCGCGGACGTGACGACGAGGGCGTCTTTTTGTCGCAGCCTTTCGGCTCCGATGGTCTTAAGGCGTGCCTCGGCCACCGCCGCCTCTCGATCATCGACACTTCGTCCGCCGGACACCAGCCTATGCTCACCGATGACGGCCGGTTCGCGCTCGTCCTGAACGGCGAGATCTACAATTATAAAGCGGTCCGGAACCAACTCGAGGCAAAAGGCGAGGTCTTCATTTCGGGTTCCGATACCGAGGTCTTGCTCACGGCATTTCGATTGTGGGGTACTGGATGTCTCGACAAACTCAACGGCATGTTCGCTTTCGCCGTCTGGGACGACGCCGAAAAGGAACTTACTCTTGTTCGCGACCGTGCGGGGATCAAGCCGCTTTATTTCGCGTCGACCGATAAGGGCTTCGTATTTGCGTCGGAGGCCAAGGCGATCCTCGCCACCGGACTGGTCCGGGCCGAGATCGATCACGAGGCCCTCGATCAATACCTGACATTTCTTTGGACACCCGATCCGCATACGCTTTTCAAGAACATTTTCAAGCTTCCTCCCGGCCACTTCCTGCGGTGGAAGAATGGTGAGGTAAAAACCGAACAGTGGTGGGACCTCAGCTTTGACCATATCGAGAACGGTATCAGTGAGACAGTTTGGCGTGATAGGGTCCTCGAGACGCTTGACCGTGTCGTTGAAATGGAAATGGTTGCCGATGTGCCGCTAGGGTCATTTCTTTCGGGCGGCGTCGATTCGTCGTCGATCGTGGCATTGATGAACGAACACAGCGGCGGCCGCAAGGTCTCGACCTACACTGTCGGGATCGAGCAGGAGGATCTCAAGTACGACATAATTCCGGACGATGCCGTATGGGCGAGGCAGATCGGCAGGCTATTCAATACCGATTACCACGAGATCATGCTCAAGCCGGACGTAGCCGAGCTGCTGCCAATGCTGGTCTATCATTCGGACGAACCCATTGCGGATCCGGCAATTATAACGAGCTACCTTATTTCGAAGGCCGCCCGTGAGACCCTGACCGTTCTGCTTTCGGGAGTCGGCGGCGACGAGGTATTCGCGGGTTATCCGCGGCACATGGCGATGAAACTCGCCGGAGCATTCGACGTTGTCCCGAGATTTGTTCGACGGCCTCTTTTTGGAGTGATCGAGAAGATCGTGCCGGGCGGTTTGCCCGGGAGGTTTACCGCACCGCTTCGCAATGCGAAGAAATTCTCTAGAAGCGCCGCTCTTGATTTCGAAGATCGTTATTTGGGGTTCGGCACATACTTTACCGGACAGGCCAAACAGCGGCTATATTCGCCCGGCCTCGCCCAAAAGGCTGCGAAGTTCGACGCTTATCGTCAACACCGGGAATATTTCGAACGTGTCGCTTCGGCGGACCCACTGAACCGCTTGCTTTACGTGGATTTCAAGACGTTCTTGCCGTGCCTGAACCTCGCTTACACCGATAAGACCTCAATGGCGGCAAACCTTGAGGTTCGCGTGCCTTTTTTGAATGTCGAACTTATCGAACTCGCCGCCCGAATGCCCGTCGATCTCAAGCTGCGAGGCCTTAAACGCAAATACATCCTCAAACGCGCGGCCGAAAAGCTTTTGCCACATGATGTTGTATGGCGGAAAAAGGCTGGCTTCGGAGCCCCAATCAGGGCGTGGCTGCGGGGGCCGCTGCGGCCGATGATCGATGAAATGCTGCGCGAAGATCGTGTCAGAGACCGCGGGCTGTTCGATCCGGTCGAGGTCCGCAGGATCATCGACATGAACCTCTCCGGACGCAAGGACCTGAATTTACAAGTATTTCAGTTGCTTACCCTTGAGCTTTGGATGCAGACGTTTCTCGATGGCTCACACGGCCTCGGCTGCGCCGGATCGAAGTGAATCGAGAACGCGAAAAGTAGCCCGCGTCGTTGCCGCAAGATCGTCAAGCGATATGGGTGCCTCACCGCCGTTCTTTACGAATTCACAAACGGCCTTTACTTCGGCTGCCTGGCCCTTGTCCTGGCCCATGAACCTTTTGCTGCTCTCGCGGCCGTTTCGGTGGGCGAAGGTCCGCTTGAAATCATCGATGATGAACGTGCTTCCGCCACCGAATATCTCGACTCGCTCTTTAGGCACGGACTTATCGCCTTCGGCCAGGTATGCGATCGTCCCGTTCGAACCATCGGCAAATTTCAACGTGATAAACACTGAGTCTTCATCGGTTGAAGCTGAGTTGCGGGCCGTGACCGACTCAGCAAAAACACGTGTTGTGACGGAACCGGTCAGGAATTGCATCAAGTCTATGAAATGACACACTTCACCAATGATACGTCCGCCACCTTGCACCGGATCTTGTATCCAGCTCTCACGAGGAATGCGGCCCGCGTTTATCCGGTAGATGATCGAGAGCGGCGATTGGCGGCCCACGAAGAACTCCGAGGCCATCGCAGCCGACGGCGAAAAGCGGCGATTGAATCCAACCATCAACCGGCCCGTCGATTTGCTGGCAGCGGCAAGAACGAGATCAAGTTCCTCATCGTTGAGAGCAAGGGGTTTCTCGACGAAAACATTTTTGTTATTGGCAAGAGCGTCAGCCGTATATCTTGCGTGCAGGTCATGCCTGGTGGCGATCACGATCAGATTTGCCGACTCATCAGAGATCACGTCCTGGGGCTCTGATCGAATGGTCGAAAAGCCATATTGCTTTGCAACGTCGTTAGCCGTTACGCCAGTTGCGGTTACGATGGACGAGAACGCCGCATTTTCTGACCGAAAGTTAGGGAGCAGGAACTTCTTAGCATAGCTCCCGGCCCCGATCATACCGATACGCACAGGACCAGCAGCGACTGACTCTTTTAGCGAGATTGTTGATGCTATCTTTGTAGTCGTATCGTACTGAAGGACAATCCCCAAGTAGGGCTCGGATGTTTCGCCCGATATGAGCTTATACGCATCCCCTCCGCGATCGATCGGGAAACGGTGAGTTATCAGTCGATCGATGTTAATGCTCTTTGCGGCTATCAGGTCGAGAAAGGCCTCGATATTGCGACCCTCGGTCCAGCGTACGTAAGCGAAGGGATAGTCGTGGCCGCGTTCCTCGTACTCGGCGTCGTAACGCCCCGGCCCGTACGACATCGATACCTGCAGGCTAAGCTCCTTGAGATAGTAAACGTTGCGGGGCACATCCATTCCGACGAGTCCTACGACGACGACGCGACCCTTCATCCTCGAAACTTCGCCAGCAAGCTCGACCGGCTCGTTCGACATCGTCGCAGCCGTTATCAGGACGGCGTCGGCTCCGCGGCCGCGCGACCATTCATCGATCGCCTTAGCGGCGTCCGACGGGGCGGCGCATCTCTCAGCTCCAAGATCACAGGCAAGTTTCAGTTTTTCGGTGTCCAGGTCCACTCCAAAGACGCGGCAGCCGTTCGCCTTGAGCAGCTGAACGGTTATTTGCCCAAGCAGTCCGAGGCCGATAACCACAACAGCTTCGCCGAGAGTCGGCTGTGCAAGCCTGACGCCTTGCATCGCGATCGCACCTAGAGTGCCAAAAGCGGCATCATCAAGATCTACGCTGTCGGGAATACGGACACACAGATTCTGCGGTATCGAATTGACCTCGGCATGGGACGCGTACCCCGCACCTGCACAGGCCACGCGGTCACCGACGCGAAATCCGCTAACACCCTCGCCCACGCCGATCACGATGCCGGCAGAACTGTAGCCAAGAGCGGTCTTGCCGTCGAGTTTTGCTTTGACGGCGGTGTAGGTACTCATCAGGCCCTCGGTTCGCGCCTTTTGGATGACCTGCTTTACGAGGTCAGGACGCTGCTTTGCCTTTCCGAGAAGGCTCTTCTTCCCGAGTTCGACTGTATTCCGCTCGGTGCCCGCACTGATCAATGAGGCAGCCGTCCTGACCAGCAGTTGACCTCGCTGGATCGTTGGCGGTGGGACATCGCCTACGGTAACATCGCCCGAACGCATATCTTGTAGTATCTGTTTCATCCTAAATGCAAGAGCTTATACCAGACGCCGCGTTTTTGGAAAGAGCGGCACTTAGGGGCATAATAGCGGAAGAATGAAAGTTCCGTTTGTTGACCTGAAAGCCCAGTATCACAGCCTGAAGAACGAGTTTGACGCCGCGATCCTCGATGTCGTCGGAAATACCGCATTTGTTGCCGGACGCTACGCGGCAGCATTCGAGGCGTCGTTTGCTGAATACATCGGCGCCAAACACTGCGTTGCGGTCGCCAACGGCACGGACGCCCTCGAAATAGCTCTTGCTGCCATCGGTATCGGTCACGGTGATGAGGTCATCGTGCCCGCGAATACGTTCTTTGCGACGGCCGAGGCTGTCGCAAACGTCGGTGCAACCGCGGTTTTCGTCGATTGCGAACCGAATTTCTACAATATCGACGTCAAAAGAATCGAGGAAAAGATCACGCCGCGTACGAAGGCGATCATTCCCGTGCATCTCTACGGCCTGCCGGCAGAGATGGACGGCGTGATGGCGATCGCGAAAAAGCACGGCCTGAAGGTAGTCGAAGATTGCGCTCAGTCACACGGCGCCGATTACAAAGGCAAACGGACGGGCACATTTGGCGACATCGCGACGTTCAGCTTTTATCCGGGTAAGAACCTTGGTGCATACGGCGACGCGGGTGCGATAGTCACCAATGATGCTGACGCCGCCACGCGTGCTCGCCTGATCGCAAATCACGGCCAGCCGGCGAAATATCAGCACACAGTTATCGGCCGAAACAGCCGGATGGACGGTATTCAGGCGGCGGTCCTTTCGCTAAAGCTGCAGCACCTCGACGATTGGCTCGATGCACGCCGGCGTAACGCTGACCGCTACAATGAGCTGCTCGCCGGCACCGGAATTCCGCTGCCGACCGCACCGGAATACTCGCGGCATACGTACCATCTATACGTCATTCGCGTGAAAGACCGTGACGCAGTCACCGCCAAGCTCAACGAAGCCGGGATCGACACGGGTCTGCATTATCCGACTGCGTTGCCGTATCTCGAGGTTTACGCCGACGCCGGATTTCAGCCGACGGATTTTCCGATCGCGTACTCACAAATGAGCGAGCTGTTGAGTTTGCCGATGTACGCCGAGTTGAGCGATGAAATGATCGGATATGTTTGCGAGAATTTGAAGAACGCGGTCTCACTCGTCGCGTCGGCATAGGCCAGCTCCTCCTGCGGCAGCAGGTGGTGCTTTGGCGTCGAGTTAAAATACCTCACCTGCGACGGCTGGTGGTACCGATATTTTGGACATCTGGATCGACCTCGATAATTCTCCGCACGTGCCGTTGTTTGCGCCGATCATTCGCCATTATCGCGAGAGCGGAGTGAACGTCGTTCTGACCGCGCGCGATCATTCGCAAACGCGGGAGTTGCTCGAACTTCACGGCTTTTCCGGCACATTCACGACCATCGGACACCATCACGGCAAGGGCAAAATCGCAAAGCTGCTCGGCACACTCCGCCGTGCAAAGGCCTTGGCAAAGCACATTAAGGACCTGAAAAAGGCAGGCGTGAATGTTAAGGTTGCCGTCAGCCACGGCTCCCGTGCGATGGTGCTCGCCGCCCGCTGGCTCAAGATCCCCGTCCTGACGATGTACGATTACGAGCACACGGAAACCCGCATTTTTAACTCCTTCTCGGATCGCGTTCTCATCCCTGAGCGAATTCCCAACGAGGTTCTCGACGGAATCGGCCTTGCCGCCGATAAACGCGTCAAATATCCGGGGATAAAAGAGGAACTCTACGTCCGAGGCTTTCGGCCCGAGGCGGATTTCCGGACGCAATTTCTCTTGGAGCACGACGGCGATGCGGAATGTGTTTTTGTCGTTTTGCGGCCGCCCGCGACTACCGCGAATTACCATTCGGAAAAGAGCGAAGAGGTCTTCGACAGCCTTTTGACGCATCTACTTCGCTCAGACGGCGTCTTTACCGCGATCGTGCCGCGAACCGCCGAGCAAGCAGACGATATCGAAGCTGCGATCGAACGCATGGCACTATCGCACGGGCGATTTGTCATTCTTCACGAGGCAGTTGACGGACTTCAGCTCGCCTTCGCGGCGGATCTCCTCATCTCTGGCGGCGGCACAATGAATCGTGAAGCGGCTCTGCTCGGCGTGCCGGTTTACAGCATTTTTGCCGGAAAGCTGGGGTCGCTGGACGCACAAATGGAAAATGAAGGGCTGATCACGTTCATTCGCGAGCCCGGCGATGTCGCAAAGATCGATATTCGGCGGCGAACAGGACGAGAAAACGCAATTGGATTGACCGATAAAGTCGAAAGGTTTGTAATAGGCGAGATAGACAAATACGTTTGGAACCAGCCTTCGACGGCGGTATGCAGAGAAACACTCTAATAATTCTTGTTTGCACGGCGATCGCAGTCGTATCGTTTGGATGTACGCTTGGCCAAGCCACACGTCGCCCTTCACGTTACTTGATTCCTGATGGTTATGTTGGATGGGTTCAGGTTAAGTTCGATGTAAGCGGACAGCCCTCGCTACCGGTCGAAGAAGACCATTATTTGATTGTGTTTCCCCCTTCAGGCATTCTTACGACATCATCAGGCATCGAGTATGGCTGGGCAAAAGATCAATACTATTATTATTTAGATGGCAAGCGACAAGAGCTTTTGCAAACCACATATGGAAAAGGAGGCTTGAT
>CAYSMU010000129.1:0-7855 GCA_964432145.1 uncultured Chloracidobacterium sp. | reverse complement strand
GTCGGTGAGGAGACGGTATACACATGTAATGCCAGTACACTTGTCCTTGCCAACGGCGGCCTTACGTTCAAGAAAGCGACGGAGTGACGGGACGGATCTGTCCGAGTTTCTTCCCACCGCGGATCGTTTGGTTTCGGTTTCCTAAGTACGTTTTCGCCTCTGCCAGGCTCGTTAGGCCTGCACCGAGTCAAGGCAGCGTGAGCTGACGTCTATTTCGTCTTTATCCGTTCGACAGGAACGGGCTCGTTGAGATGGCGGGTCGTGTTTTCGGTGACGCTGAACGTCCCGCCGGTCAATTGGTTCGTATCCGCCGGCGGCAGTTCTTGGTCAGAGATCGTTTCAATAATTTTCTCATTCTTGCCTCGAGGACTGATAAACACTCCGTTCGCGATCAGGGCAAGGCCGACCATGATGGGGATCAGGCCCACGATCCAAAGGCGGCTCAGAATATCGGCCGCGAGCAGAGATATCTTTCCATTAATGACGATCGCCTCCATCAACACCGAAAGGACAACGCTCAAACTCACTCCTGAACTGGCAGTGATGATCCCCGCCTTTATCTCGCGACGCCGCTTTTGTTCGGGCGTGAGGCCCCGGACGCGATCTTTTTCATGGCGCGTCATCAGCATTTCGCCGACCCAAGTTCCCTCCAAGCCGGACCGCTCGACCCTCTCCGGGTTCACGACCGCGATCTTCACCGAGGAAAGATTGGTCCCACAATTCTTACAGAATCGAAGCTCGTCAGATTGTGTTGAACCGCATTGTGGACAGAACATATGATCCCTGATCTCTCTTGCCCCTTGAGTACGAAGAGCGGGAGCGAATAGTTCATTCTTCAACCCGCTCGGACCTTCCCCTGGCCCTTCTCCGGCTCGCCAGGAAGTAAAATGTAATTCCGATCAGATTGGTGAAAACGATAAGGCCGCCGAGCTTTAACGCAAAGGCCATTTGGCTCTCAACCTTGACGATCGGGACGATCGAAAGGACGATGTACAACGCTGTCATCGCAAAGCCGCAACCGGCAGCGGCCTTTAACCAAATTGGGATCCTTACGCCGGAACCTCTCAACCCGATGACGGGTATAGCGAACATCACCAAGTAAGTCATAGCGTAAAAAACGCCTGAGGCGTTCCAGAGCAGTTGGAATGCCTCCTGCTTGCCGACACCGATGAGCCCGACAATGCCCATAAAGAACGTCACGGCACCTACAAAAAGGATCGAATTCACGGGCGTGCGGTATCGTTCGTGCAGCCTTGTGAACCATGCCGGCAACAGGTTATCCCAACCGGCGACCATTGGCAGGCGTGTGTTCGCTCCGAATTGAACACTGGCCTGAGCGATCCGGATCGACGCCAAGGCAAATATCGTCAAGCTCGCGATGCCGGCGAAGATCCCGAGACCGCCAAATCCCACGGATAGTATTTGCGGGATCGGAGCGATCAGATCGATCTCCTCCTGCGGAAGGAGTGCAAGAACCGAGCTTGTTCCCAAGATGAACATTAATGCAATAATCGGAGCTGCCAACGCGACCGATCTTCCGATCGAGCGGACAGGATCCCGAGCCTCGCCGGCGTGGATCGCCACATATTCAAATCCACCCAGCGCACCGAACCCCATCTTACCCAACAGATTGAAAGTCAGCAGAGACATTACCGGCAGTTCAAAGGTTATTGGATGGTATTGGGTAATCGTGCCGCGGGCCAGATTGACCAGGGGAAGTATCAGGACTGCCGCAAAGATGGTTATCATCAACACCCCGCCTACCTTGTGAACCCACTTACCAACACTTAGACCGATCAGCGTGATCAGAACCAATGCCCCGATCACGACGACATTAGTCGCACCGATGAACCACGGGTTCGAATTAAGCCATTCGCCCTCGGGACCGACAACGTAGCTAATGTACTGAGTAAGCTGAATTCCGATCTCAGAGGTATTGAGGATGGCAAAAAGCCATAGATTCCAGGCGACCATGAACCCGACCAGGTCGTTGAAGCCCAGCTTTGCCCACTGATAGACGCCCCCCTCGAGCGGCATTGCACGGTTTAGATGAATTACGGTTAGCGCGGAAGGAATATAAAACAGGATGATCGCCGTAAGCCAGAGCAGGACATGCGATGGGCCTTGTTTCGCAGCAACACCGATCCACGGTAAGCCGACAATAAAAAGTATCTGAGTCAGGACGAGATCGCTGAGCCCGAGTTCTTTTTTGAAGACCGAACTCTTTTCCTCAACAAACTGCTCCTCGCTCACGAAATCCGCTGTCGCGGCCGCTTCGTCGTGCTTGCTCATATCAGGTTCGGATTTGATGCCCGATCATCGTATTACAAACCAGTGCTCAGGAAAAGCTGTGGATCTCAATTTGTGAGGAAACTGCCTCTGCTGCATCGGCGATCTTTTCGGTGTGCCATTTAGCCGTCAGCCCAATTGTGCGACAATAGAATTGATGATCGACAGGTGGTGATCTACTTATGTCGCTTACTCGGAGATCGGCAAATCGGTTCACTCTTTTATGGATCGCCGTATTTCTCGCGACGAACTCAGGAACTTCCCAACCACAATCCACGCAATTCAAAGCTTTTATCGCCGAGAGGCTTGACCCGACCGAAGCAGCCTCACTCGCCGACGGCAAACTCGTCGTCAAGATCGTGCCATCGGCAGATAAGCGGGAGATCTCGGTCCTCGGGATCGTCAAGATACGCCGGACCGACGATATCGATATGGCGTTCTTTCGTGAGAGCCTGAGTCAGCGTAGCAGCAAGTCGATGCTCGACGGCGGAAAATTCAGCACACCACCTGAAGTGAAGGATCTCGAGCTTTTCAAACTCGAAACCCGCGATCTCGAGGATATGCGTCGCTGTACAGTCGGAAATTGCTCCGTCAAACTATCGGCCGAGATGATCACGGCGATCCAAAATGAGGTCGACTGGAACGCACCTGACAACGAGGAAGTGGCGAATCGGGTCTTCAAGCGGCTGGTGGCGGAGTATGTTCGTGCGTACTCGGAACGAGGCAGCTCTGCACTGCTCGTTTACGCGGACCATCGAAAGCCGATCCGCCTCGCGGACGAAGATCGTATACTGCTCGACGGCTCCACGTTAATAAAGTTGCTTGCGCCGGAGTTCGACAACTATCTGCGGAAATATCCGTCGGGCGAACCCCCCGGCGTCGAAAACCGCCTTGACTGGAGCAACGTGAAGTCCGGCCTGAAACCGATCCTCACGATCACTCACGGAACGAGCTATTCGAAGCAGGCATCCGAATTCTCGGTGCACATGATCACCACTAAACAGATCTATGCGAGCCACTATGTCGATGCGTCGCTGGCATTATCGTCTCTTGTACGGCTGGGTTCGGGAGAGTCGGCTGAGTTCTATCTCGTGTTCACGAATATCTCAAGATCGGATGCGTTGGGCGGGGCGCTCAGCAGCATCGCGCATGCAGTCGCCGAGACTGAGGCAATTGATAAAGTAAGTGACATTATGGATCGCGCCAAGAATCGTCTTGATGCCCCAAGGCACAGCGACGCGACAACACGGCTTGCCGACGAGAACCAAGGCTTGTTCTCACAATTTGCCGACCTTACTAGAAACTGGCTCTTCGTAGTTGTAGCATTGTTCTTCTCGGTAATGATCGCGGTCTTCCTGTTCCGCCGGTGGCGTGGATGAGGGGCACGAGTACAATTTCGATGAATTCCCTTCCTATCGGTATATTCGACAGCGGTGTTGGCGGCCTGACGGTTTACCGCGCCCTTCACGACCGTCTGCCCAATGAACACTTTGTATACCTCGGCGATACTGCACGGGTTCCCTACGGAACGAAATCGCTGGCGACCGTCGAGCGATATGCTATCGAGAATTCGCAGTTTCTCGCGTCTCGCGGCATCAAGATGCTCGTCGTTGCATGCAATACCGCGTCCGCCCTCGCCTTGCCGAAGATACGCGAGAAGATCGGTATCGACGTCGTCGGTGTGATCGGCCCCGGCGGAAGAAAGGCTGTTGAAATCACAAAGGACCATAAACACCCTCGTATCGGCGTGATCGCGACCGAAGCGACCGTAGCCAGTAATGCTTATTTTGAAGCGATCAGGCGGGCATCTGAGGCCGCTGAGGTAATGCAGGCGGGCTGCCCGCTCTTTGTTCCGCTTGCCGAGGAAGGCTGGACGGCGGAGCCCGAGACCTTCTCGATCGCCAAACGATATTTGGCAAACATGAAGGTATTTGAACCCGACGCTCTCGTTCTCGGCTGCACGCATTATCCGATCCTTAAAGACGTAATTCAGCAAACGGTCGGGGCGAATGTTAAGCTAGTAGATTCGGGTGAGGCGACCGCGGACGAAGTGGCAAACCTGTTGAGAGAAAAGGGCCTCGAAAATCCGGTCGCGGTCAGCGGCAAACGAAGCCTTTGCGATGACCTCGACCATTTTTATGTAACTGACGCGGCAGACCGATTTGGCCGGGTCGCCGAGCGTTTTCTCGGCACAATGCCATCAAAACTCGAGGCCATCGAAGTTTTCGGCGGCGACGAATTGAGGCAGAAACACGACCGGTAGGGAGTGTGCCTCAATGGGTACAGGGCACACTCGCTACGGCTCGTGTTTCCGCCTTTTTTCGCATTTTTTATGAGCTATCAAAGACAAGACAACAGGACCTACGACCAGCTGCGCAACACCAAGATCACGCCCAATATATCGCCCTACGCCGAAGGCTCGGCCCTCATCGAGGTCGGCGGAACAAAGGTGATCTGCACAGCGTCGGTCGAAGACCGTGTTCCGCTCTTTATGCGGAACAAAGGCCTCGGCTGGGTCACCGCCGAATACGGCATGCTGCCGCGGGCGACCAACACGCGTACACAGCGTGAGACAAAGAACGGCCCTTCCGGACGTACGCAGGAGATCCAGCGTCTCATCGGCCGCAGCCTGCGCGCGATCGTCGATAACAAACTCCTCGGCGAACGCCAGATCTACATCGATTGCGACGTCATCCAGGCTGACGGCGGCACACGCTGCGCTTCGATCACCGGTGCGTATGTCGCGCTGGCACTCGCCTGCCGAAAGCTCGTCCGCACAGGCGTTATCAAGACCTCACCGATACTGAGCGAGGTCGCCGCCGTCAGCGTCGGCATCATCGAAGGCACGTCCATACTCGATCTCGCGTACACCGAAGATTCGACTGCCGATGTCGATATGAATGTGGTCTGCACCGGAACGGGCAAGTTCATCGAATTGCAGGGCACAGCCGAACGTGAGCCCTTCTCACGCGAACAGATGGACGAGATGCTCATCCTTGCGGATTCGGGAATAAATCTATTGTTTGAGATACAACGAAAGGCATTACTGACTTGACACATCTCTCAATTGTCGATATTTGATGACTGATTCGGTTGCTCTAGCCTTTCCTAAAGTAACTATCATGCAATTCGGAAGGTCTATACTTGTCAATGCCTCGACACCGCTCAGGTATCTTACAGTTACCTCGTTCCTTGCCGCAGCCTACATTTTACGACGGGGATTATCGTCTATCGTTGTCAGGCCTCTCGGCGAGCCACTATTCCTAACCGCGATCATAATTAGTACCTGGTTAGGTGGCTTTCGGTTGGGCATATACGCGTCGGTCGTAGCAGGTTTGATCTTGGACTTCTTTTTCGTTCAACCCACAGTTGGAACGCTGGGCGTTTCTGACCATATTATCCGATTTGTTCTATTTACCGGACAAGGAGTCCTCGTCAGTTGGCTCATCGAGCGGCTTCGCCTTGCCGGGGAAGAATTGTCATCGTCCCGTGACGAGTTGCGCGAACTCGCGGAGCAGCATAGATCGGAGCGTGACGCCGAACAGAGGCGTATCGCACGTGAGATCCACGACGAACTTGGTCAGGCACTAACCGGCATTAAGTTTGGTATACATCTTGCCAAACGGAAGGTCGAGTCGACGCTGGAGGATGAGTCTGAATCTGCGGTGGCTTCGGAGTTTGATCAGCTATTGGGGCAGGTAGACTCCACAATGGACGCTGTCCGCCGAATTTCAACCGAACTGAGACCCTCTATTTTAGACGATTTTGGACTTGTGGCTGCGATTGAATGGCAAACAAATGAATTCCAAAACAAGAGCGGGATAGAGTGTATATTCAGCGCAAGTTCGCAGTCATTTTCTGTCACTCCGGATGCGAGTACGGCGATATTTCGGATCTTTCAGGAGGCAATGACCAACATTGTTCGACATGCGCATGCGACAAGCATCAGGGTCAAGATATTCGATGCGAATGGCCGGATTTGCTTGCGCGTGGAAGATAATGGAAAAGGAATCGAAAGCATTTCACCGAGAGGAACCAAATCGCTCGGACTTCTCGGAATGAGGGAGCGAGCAAGATTGATAGGTGGCGAAATTTCGATCACAAAGCCCGAAAGCGGGGGAACCCGCGTTGAGTTGTTGGCTCCTTTGGAAAAAACGGTTAGTTTAGATTAGGTGCTTTAATGATAAACGTTCTGATCGCCGATGATCATACGATCGTTAGGTATGGTCTAAAACAACTACTTCTTTCGGAACCCGATATCATTGTTGTTGGAGAAGCTCGGAATGGAAATGAAGTTCTGGAGACCCTCCGAACAAAAAGCGTCGACGTTATCGTGCTCGACATTACAATGCCGGGCAGAAATGGACTCGAAACTCTGAAGGAACTTCGACGCACTTATCCCGATATCGCGGTGATCGTACTCAGCATGCATCCGAAGGACCAATATGCGGTCCGAGTAGTTTCGGCCGGTGCCGCCGGGTACATTACAAAGGAGTGCGCGCCGGACGAACTGGTTTTGGCGATCCGAAAATCATATCTCGGTGAACGGTATATTTCGTCCGATGTTGCTGAATTGCTTGCGGACTTCGTTTCTCATCGTGCCCCGGAAGTCCCACATAACGTACTTTCCGACCGGGAACTGGAGGTCTTTCGACTTCTTGCATCCGGAAAAGGGATCACTCAGATATCCGACGAACTCAACCTGAGCGTAAAGACGGTCAGCACGTATAAATCCCGCATCGTAGAGAAGACCGGTCTTTCAACGATTTCCGAAATGATACGGTATTCTATCGACAATCAACTTCTCTAATTCTCTTCCCCCTCAGGCCCGGCCCCTGCCACAGTCGATAATCTGGCTCTGATCGGCAGTGTCGCTGTAGGACGATTCCTACATACGATTCCTCGATATTCTGGCAATAAATTAGGAAAATTCCCGATTGTAAATGGCCGGGTCCGAGGTTAGATTAGGGAATCGTCATTTCCACTGGGTTCGATCAAAAATGAGATCTCTCGGATCTGCGTCGGACGAATATTTCGAAATATTCGTTTCTGGCATAGGGTTCGACGTTTTCCATCCTAATCGTCCAAAGACGAGAGTGTTACGGTTCATTCCAAGGTTGTGAGTGGTCGTTATATTCCGTAGTTTGAGAGTCAAAACGAGTAGCGAAGTCTCAGTGTTTCTCTCTAGGTGTCGACCCCCTCAGCAGCAATGGACCCACGAGATTCCGGACCTAGAGCCGGATGTGGCACGGCCCGTTTATTCCTCCTCAAGGGATACGCAAGTAAACTTTCGGCGGGCCGTGCCTCAAAACTAGTAAACCCACCACTGCAAGAGCCGCGTCGACGGGGAGGGCGGCGAGGCAATTAATTAGTCGAAGACCCAATTGTTCCGTGTACCGGACCGAAATGGGAAAAGGAGGAAGAGTGAGAAAGTTTACCAAAATCGTTATAGCAATTTGCGCGGTCCTTGTCGCTCAAATGGCTGTTCTTGCTCAGAATACGGGTTCGATATCGGGTACGGTCACCGACCCGAACGGAGCTGTTGTTCCGGGTGCAATGGTGAAGA
>CAYSMU010000128.1:0-7855 GCA_964432145.1 uncultured Chloracidobacterium sp. | reverse complement strand
GGCGATTCGAACAGTTGCCTGGGGCCGAAAATATATTCCGAACGATATTGCGCAGATATTGAGCGAAAACCTGGGCCAGGAAGAACTCACGCCGGCCGAGTCCAACGTACTTAGGATGATCGTCGGCGGAATGTCGAATAAAGAGATCGCATTTGCCCTTGACGTGACCGAGAACACCGTCAAATCGCACGTCCAGAATATCTTTGGCAAGATCGGGGTGTCGGACCGTACTTCTGCCGCGACGACCGCGATCCGGCGTGGATTAGTAAGGGTTGACCTATGATATTTACAGAAGAAATTCAGTCATACTCAGAATCATTTACCTCGGGTGAGAGCGAAGTGCTTAGGGAGCTTCGCGAGCATTGTTACGCTCATTATGAAGACAAAGCAATGCTCTCGGGATTTGTGCAGGGCCGTCTTCTGTCGATGTTCTCACATATGATCCGGCCCAGGGTCGTTCTCGAGATCGGTACGTATCTCGGCTATTCAGCGTTGTGCTTTGCAGAGGGACTCGCCGACGGGGGCAAAGTAATTACTTTAGACATACAAGAGTACACGAATCTAGTCGCCCGGTCATTTGTCGAAAAAAGTGCCTTTGCCGACCGCATAGAGTTTCACCTTGGCTTGGCGACCGAGATCATCCCGACGCTCGACGAGACCTTTGACCTCGTATTTATTGACGCAGACAAGCCGAATTATTCGAATTACTACGATCTGGTCTTCGATAAGGTCCGATCCGGCGGTTTCATTATCGCCGATAACGTCCTATGGAGCGGAAAAGTACTCGAGGATGAAATGGACGAGAACACACAGGCATTGCATGACTACAACGAAAAGGTCCTGGCCGACGACCGGGTGGAGAGTATCTTGCTGCCGATACGCGACGGATTGATGGTGGCCAGAAAACGTTAGGCCTCACCTAAATGTATTAGATGCACGTCAGCATTTTTGCTGATGTGCGAACGTCCGGTCTGCTCTAGACTCAGACCATAAGCGGCGAACATCCGAATCAAGCCGCAAAGAGGAGTTCAATGATGCAGACAGTAAGAAAGATGGAAACCAGCGTTAAAAAGGTAGAAAGGATAGTACCTCCGCCGCCGAGACATTGGGTTGGTGACGGATTTAATGTGCACGGATTCTTCCCGCATGGGCCGCTCTCAGGCCATCGGATGAGCCCGTTCTTTTTACTCGATTACAATGCACTGACCGACTTTCCGCCGCGCGAAGAGCCTTTCGGCGTCGGGCCGCATCCGCATCGTGGTTTCGAGACGGTGACCATCGCCTACAAAGGCAAGGTCGCTCATCACGATAGCCGCGGCGGCGGTGGTGTTATCGGCGAGGGCGATGTGCAGTGGATGACCGCCGGCAGCGGACTGCTCCATAAGGAATATCACGAGCAGGAATACAACCGTCAGGGCGGCCCGTTTCAGATGGTGCAGCTCTGGGTAAATCTGCCAGCAAAGAACAAGATGACGACGCCGAAGTATCAGGCGATAACTAATGCCGAGATGGGCCGGCTGAGATTGCCCGGCGGCGGTGAGGTCGAGATCATCGCCGGGGAATTCGATGGCGTCCGAGGCCCTGCGACAACCTTCTCACCGGTCCATCTTTACAATTTAAAGCCGAAAAAGGGCGAGACGATCGAGCTTTCGTTTCCTGACGGTTACACGACCGCGTTGCTGGCTGTTGAGGGCTCGGCACTGATAAACGGCAGTGACGTGCTCCCGCTCGACAATCTGGCTTTGCTCGAACGTGAGGGTGGGACCTTTACGGTCGAGGCGGTAGAGGATAGTGTCATTTTGCTCATGAGCGGCGAACCGCTAAAGGAGCCGATCGCTCAATACGGCCCTTTCCTGATGAATACTCAGACGGAGATCGCACAGGCTCTGGAGGATTACAGCGAAGGCAAGTTCGGCCATCTCGATGATTGAGTAAGAGCTGACGCCATTCGGCCGCTGGTGTCAGGTTACATTTGCTAGGGACGTAAACTGGCCAGGAGTTTCCCGAGAAACTCATTGATCTTTGAATTTTCTATCCAGCGTGCGACGACGACAAGGTCGTTTTCCGGATCGCAATAGATGATGTTCGTGCCGTTGCCGGTGTGGACGACGATCGATACCGGAGCGTTTGAATAGAGTTTTTTGTCGGTATTGAGGAACCAGTTCATAAAGCCGTACGTCGGCTGAACCTGCGTCGGCGTCTTTGCCTGGCGAACGAACTCGGGCGATAGCAGTTGTTTGTTGCCCCATTTGCCTCCACGGGCAGTTAGCAGTCCGAATCGTGCCATGTCGTAGGCGTTGATGAACATTCCGCCGCCCCAATGGCCGCCGCCGCTGACCGACTGGATGATCTGGCCATCGATGACCACGTAGGAATTCTCGTAGCCGTACCATCGCCACGAGTTCGAAGCTCCGATCTCGTCCATAAGGTTTTCTTTGAGGACCTGAGGAAGCGGCTTTCGCCAGACGTTTAGAGCAGCAAGGGCGAGGGCGTTGACACGAACGTCATTATACTCGTAAACGGAGCCGGGTTCTGAGGTTCGGATACGACCGAGCCATTTGCTCGAGTCGCGGTCAGGGCGATCGGCCCAATCGGGCTTGCCCCATAATGTGCCTTCCCAATCGCTGGTTTGGCGAAGGAGATGCTCCCAGGTGATCTTACGATTGTGCTCCGTCGCAAAGAGGTCAAGCAGCTTAGATCTGCCAAATTCGTCGGCATCGTCGTACCGCTGACCGGGTTTGTAAGACACGACTGGAGCATTATAGTCAACAGCTTTGTCCTGAAGGCTGCGGATAAGTTTGCGGTCAAAAGCAATGCCGACAACGGCCGCAAGGAAGCTCTTTGTTACGCTGTGCGTCATATCGACGCGGGTGGGGTCGCCCCATTCGGCGACAATATAGCCTCCGCGTATCACGATACCTGTCGCACCGCCGCGATCCTTGGTAGGGCCAACGATCTCGCCGAACGGGGCCAGGCCGAATGACTGCGTGAGCATCAGTTCCTGGCTTCTCGGTGCTCGGGCCTCGCTTGCAATAGCGAAGTCGATCGCTTCCTTAAGTGTTGCGGCGTCGATGCGTGTCTGTTCGGCCGTCCGTCGTTCCCAGTTGGCGACGCTGGGCACGTAATTACTTTGCGCATACGATGATGCGGCGATCAATAGTACGATCGCTGCTAATCGATATGTTTTGATCTTTGACATCTTAATTTTTTCCTAATTAGCTCGCTTACGATCTTGCGGCACGGATGATATCCGCAAAGACGCCGGCAGCGGTCACATCTGCGCCCGCGCCGGCACCTTTTATCACAAGAGGCTGCTCCGGATATCGGTCGGTGTAAAACAGGACTGCGTTGTCCTTACCCGAGAGATTGGCAAAGTTGTGCTCCGGTCCGATCGATTGGAGGCCGACCGAAGGTCGCCCGTTGTCGAACGAGGCAATGTACTTGAGCTTCAGCCCGTTGGCCGCAGCGTCGTCAAGCAGCTTGCGAAAGTGGGTTTCGTGCTTAGCCATCTCGGCGTAGAAATCATCGACCGAACCAACAAGGCACGATTCCGGCAGAAAGCCGGCATTCGTGATGTCGCCCATTTCCAGCCGGTGGCCGGCCTCACGGGCGAGGATGAGTATCTTTCGGGCGACATCGGTCCCGCTCAGATCGAGACGCGGGTCCGGTTCGGTATAGCCCTCGTCCTGTGCTTGACGAACGACATCCGCAAACGGTCGGGTGCCGTCATAATTGTTGAAGACGAAGTTGAGCGTACCCGACAGAACGGCTTCGATCCGATGCACACGGTCTCCGCTTCGGAGCAGATCGCCCAACGTATGTATGACCGGAAGGCCCGCGCCGACGTTTGTCTCAAAGAAGAAATTCGCCCCGTATTCCCGGGCAAGTCCTTTCAGCCGGTCATACTGGTCGTATTCCGACGAAGCTGCGACCTTGTTGCACGCAATGATCGACACGCTTTTTGCAAGAAGCTTCGGGTATGTCTCGACTACCGCGGGGCTTGCCGTGATATCGACGAAGATCGAGTTTCTAAGGTTGTTCTCAATGATCGCGTCAGCAAAGGCTTCGATATTCATCGGGTCAGCTGCCGAGAGCCGGTCTTTAAAGTTGGCGAGATCTACACCTTCCTCTTCGCAGATCGCCCTTGTGCTGTTTGCCACGCCTACGACACGCAGATTCAGCCGCATGTCCTTGAGAACGTGGTCGTGCTGGCGACGAAGTTGATCGATCAGCTTACCGCCGACGAGGCCGACGCCCGCGAGGTAGAGATTGATCTGCTTGCTTCCGTCAGAGAAGAACTCTTCGTGAAGCGTGTTGACCGCCTTTCGCACATCGCGAGACGAGATGATCGCCGAGATGTTCCTCTCGCTCGAACCTTGGGCAATTGCGTGGATATTGATGCCATTCTGACCAAGGGTCGTAAACATCTTGCCGCTGACTCCGGTGTGCTCTTTCATGTTGTCGCCGACAAGAGCAAGAATAGAGAAACCGCTCTCGACCTTGAGCGGATCGATCTTGCCGACGGCGATCTCGTACTCGAACTCGCTATCGACCGTCCTCTTGGCGAGTTCCGCCGCTTTCTCCTCGATAGCGACGCAGATCGAATGCTCGGATGAGCTCTGAGTGATCAAAATGACATTGATCTGGGCCCGCGAAAGTGCGTCAAACAGTCGCTTGGAGAAGCCCGGGATACCGACCATGCCGCTGCCTTCGAGGTTAAGCACCGAGATCTTGTCGATGCTGGTTATCCCGCGAATCATCTCCTTTTCGGCGGCGGATTCGGATTCGATCAGCGTACCGTGATCTTCGGGAGCAAACGTATTCTTGATCAACACGGGTATCCCCTTCGCCATTACCGGCTGGATAGTCGGTGGGTAAATGACCTTCGCACCGAAATGCGATAGTTCCATCGCCTCGCGATAGGTTATGTGCGAGATTTGGCGAACGTTGCGGACAAATCGAGGATCGGCTGTCATCATACCTGAGACGTCGGTCCAGATCTCCAGCACCTCGGCATCGACTGCTGCTGCGATGATCGCCGCAGAATAGTCAGAACCTCCTCGGCCGAGCGTTGTCGTATATCCGCCGGCGTCGGACGCAATAAAACCCGGAAAGATATGAAGGTTTGCCGCAGATTGCTCAAAATGGGATCTGATCCGTTGGTTGGTCTCGGCAAAGTCCACCGCGGCAAAGCCGTGATTCGAGTTCGTTTTGATCAGCAGACGGCTATCGAGCCATTCGTTCTCGAGTCCGGCTTCAATAAGCTTTGCTGAAACTATCTTTGTTGACACGATCTCACCGAAACTCACTATGCGGTCAAGGGTCTTTGGAGAGAGTTCCCTGACCAATCGGACACCCTCGTAGAGGTTACCCAGTTCCTTGAGAGTCGACTCGACGAAATCCGTAATGGCAAGCGTTTGGCCGTCATGAAAGAGTTCGTGTATCGCTCGGAGATGTCGATCGCTGATATTACTGAGTATCTCGATATACCCGTCGTCGCCGCGCTCGGCAGCCCGGCCGGCGGCGATCAGATCGTCCGTCGTTCCCTGCATAGCCGAGAGGACGGCGCATGTTTCGGCCGAGCTGGCCTCACGAATGATCTCGATGACCTTTTCGATAGTTTCGGCGCTGCCCACAGACGAGCCGCCGAACTTTAGAACCTTCATATCTTGCCCACTAAGATCTCTTTTACGGTATCGTAACTGTTATCAACCTCAATGCTCTGCTTCTCCCTAGACATCAAGGATCCGACTGCCGCCGGCAAGTCAAGAGTTTCGCCGATTATCTCATTTACGGAATCGAATTTCACCGGATGTGCCGTTTCGAGGAATATACCTCTGGCCTCGCGATGTGTTTTCAGATGATCGGCCAGAGCTCGATAGCCGACCGCTCCGTGCGGGTCTAGCGTATATCCAAATCGCTCATGTACCTCGCGCATAGTTGCTGCCGTG
Organism: uncultured Chloracidobacterium sp.; assembly: GCA_964432145.1. Lineage (GTDB taxonomy): Bacteria > Acidobacteriota > Blastocatellia > Pyrinomonadales > Pyrinomonadaceae > OLB17. Next base: position 1,904 of record CAYSMU010000128.1, on the reverse strand, counting down.
ACAGTGTCACTGATGCTCACTGATTCAAGCTTTTTCTTAAGGTCTATGAAGTCATTGTCAAAGATCTCAAGGATCCGCACAAAATTGCTCGGAGCACCTACATCCATCGCATTCGATAGAGTAGCGACAGAAGGAAGCGGTTTATACTCTGCGGTCTGCAGGAACCTTGGCACCACATCATTTGCGTTGCAGGCAGCGATGAACTTATTCACGGGCAAGCCCGAAATATGGGCAAGGATACCGGACGCAAGGTTGCCAAAATTGCCGCTCGGGACCGAGATCACCGGTGGTTCGCCATTCCATTGCTTCAATGCAAAAAAATAATAGAACTGCTGCGGCAGCCAGCGAGCGACGTTGATAGAATTTGCGGACGTGAAATGCGCTTTGTCGCGAAGATCTATGTCCGCCAACGCCTGTTTTGCGATTGTCTGGCAATCATCGAAAGTTCCATGTAATTCCAATGTAGTTACATTTTCACCAAGTGTCGTAAGCTGGAGTTCCTGGACCTTTGAGACCTTTCCCTTAGGAAAGAGAATGACAACCTCAATCCCCTCGACCCCGTGAAAACCCGCGGCAACGGCACCGCCCGTATCGCCCGATGTGGCGACGATCACGATCGTCTTTTCGGCGTTGCCCTTTGAAAAGTATCGAAGGCATCGGCTCATGAATCGGGCACCGACATCCTTGAACGCCAGTGTTGGTCCGTGGAAAAGCTCCAGCGTCGAAATCCTGTCGGTGACGGGAACTAACGGAAAATCGAAGTTCACGGTCTCCTTGCAGATCTCAAAGAGATCGTGGTCTGCGATCTCGCCGGCTACATATGGCCGTATGACCTCGTAAGCTATGTGTTCATTGGGAGTTTCGGCTAGGTTCTCGTCAAAGCCGTCTGGCAGTTGCGGAATCGCGGATGGAAAGTACAAGCCCTTGTCGTCGGGTTGGCCGGCAAGTACCGCCTCGCGAAACCCAACGGTGGGCGATATTCTGTTTGTGCTAAAGTAGTGCATCGGCAAGCCGTTATCGGGAGATCCCAAGTTGTAAATGATATAACGCCTTGTCCGCTTTAGCGAAAATATGGACGAAATTAGCGTTGTCTCACCTGCTACAGTCGCGAATGTGGTCTGCGGCTTCGACTGCCTCGGATTCGCTCTCGAGCGGCCGTATGACGAGATGACATTACGAAAGATCTCCGAGCCGGGTATTCGGATCGTTCATCACGACGACCACGGACTCACCGGCGATCCGACAAGGAACGTCGCCGGTGTCGCCTTACAGGCTTTCATAGATGCTGCCGGCCTGGATCATGGCTTCGAAATGGAGATCACCAAACATATCAAACCGGGCAGCGGGATCGGCTCGAGTGCCGCGAGCGCTTGCGGTGCTGTCGTCGCGGCTAATCATTTGATCGGTGATCGTTTCACCAAGGTCGAGCTGGTCGAATTAGCAATGGCCGGTGAAATGGTCGCATCAGGCTCGCGACATGCCGATAATCTCGCTCCTTGTATCTACGGCGGCTTTACACTGGTCCGCTCTACCGAACCGCTCGATATTGTCGAGATCGACTTTCCGCCATTGTTCGCTACGGTCATTCATCCGCAGATCGAGATCAAGACCTCGGAGGCACGGGCGATCCTGCCCAAGCAGGTTCCTCTGAACGATGCCGTCCGCAATTGGAGCAATCTCGGCTCCCTTGTGGCCGCACTGGCCAGGGGCGATCATGCACTGATGTCACGTTCTATGGAGGACACAATTGTCGAGCCTGTTCGCAAGCGTCTCATCCCAAAGTTTGAAGAGATCAGACATGCCTGCATCGAGTCTGGCGCTCTCGGCGGCGGTATTTCCGGCTCCGGTCCGTCGATGTTCATGCTCAGCTCTGCTCACGCGATCGCCGTACACGTAGAAAAGGC
>CAYSMU010000127.1:0-7926 GCA_964432145.1 uncultured Chloracidobacterium sp. | reverse complement strand
AACATCAGCACCTTTGACCCGACCAGCCCGCCGACCAGCGTCCAAAGGCCGAGGTCGTAGATGTGATCACGCGAGAGTCCGTCGCGGGCAGCCAGACGCGATGCCGCAAATAGTCCTAGCAGCATCCCCAACGCCAGCCATATGCCGTATGTTGTTACTGGAAAATCGCCGATGCGGAATAACTCAGGATACATTAGTTTGAGCTTCCTGCCTCCGGCTGTTGACTTCTGAACGCTTTGCTTTCTTAGAGAAGAACATATCAAGGATAAGCAATCCGGCGCCTACACATATAGCCACATCAGCAACATTGAAGGTTGGATAATGCCACGATCCGAACTGCACGTCGATAAAATCGATCACATAACCGAGCCTCAGCCGGTCGGTGACGTTTCCGGCAATACCGGCTAGCAACAAGGCCAGTGCACCCAAAATGCGGTCATCACTGCGAGGGGTACGCCAAAAGAAGTACAGGACCAGCACGGCTGCGATAAATGCAACCGCCGAAAGTCCCCAACGGCCGGTGTCGCCATGATCGTCGAACATCGAGAACGCAACGCCCGTATTGGTCGCATAGGCGAAATTCAGAAACCCCGAGATCAGCGTTCGGTCGCCCTCGAACTTCAAAATGCGCGCCGCCCACGCCTTCGACGTTTGATCGATCATGAACACGCCGCCCGCTATCGCGAGATACGCAAATTTCCAAATGAGATCGCGTTTTGTCACTAATTCTTCTTAAGTTCTATCTGCGGTCGGGGCTCTGCGAAAAATGTCTTGTTTACAATTTTCCATTCGCCGTTGATCTTGAGCAAAGACATAAAGTCGGTGAATTTCGCACTCGGATAATCGAGTATGATCTTGGCAAACGCCGCATTGCCCACGACCTCGACCGAGGCGATCCACCGCTTTCGCTTCGACTCGTCGGCGGCAGGCCTGCCCGAGGCTCCGGCGATATACTCAGCGAACGAGCGCGTCGTATATTTGCCGTCGCGCATAAAGATAAGTTGACCCTCGGTGTGAAACGCCTTTTTGAAATATTCGCCATCACCTGTCGCGTGGCCCTTGAGGTAATTTTCAAGCGGTACTTTCACCAACTCCATATCGTTCGTCGTCTGAGCGGTCGACATGACAGAAAATAACAGCATGACAAAAACCGAAGCGAGAAAAGATCCTTTCATTTCGATAACTCCTGAATCTCGATATGAACCCACCCGAGATGATACGAACTCCTCATCACCCCGGTTCGCGGCCTACTCAGTATACGGAAATATGGCCTTAGGTGCCCGGTATCGCCGCCACCAGTCGGCATAGCAAACATCGGTGCAGCCGATCGCGTAATGGACGACCTTCCATTTTCCGCCCGTTTTCTTGAGTATCGCGAAGAAATTATTGTCAAACATATCGGCGTTGACCGCTTCCTGATACCGTGTGCCGCGATAGTTCGGACGGCCGCCCTCGGGCGTCTGAGGATCACCGCCCACGAATGCCCAACTCCCGGACACATTAAAATGCTCGGCCGCGAATACGATCTTTTGCCTTAGATCGCGTTCGACAGGTATACGAAGGGCGTCTAGTATCGCCTTTCTCTCCAGTGAGCCTTTTGCAGGCGAATATACTGCCTGGCCGGCGGCCAAGCCGGCAAACAGTGTGATTATGGCGACCAAAATGAACGGCCTTTTCAGCATACTACCTCCTACGCCTCAGCGGCTTTGACTATCTGGGGAAGAGCCTCGGCGCACCTCTCGCAAACAGTCGGCCATTGGCTAAATTCCCCAACGCGGGTCGAATAGTTCCAGCATCGTTCGCATTTTTCGCCGTCGGCCTTGCGGATCTCGACGGCGAATTTGTCACCCTCGTGAACCTCAACCTGCGAAACGATAAAAATGTATCGAAGCTGCTCGTAATATTCGAGCAGGAATCGCGTCGTCTTGGCGTCGGCCGTCAGCACGGCCTTTGCCTCGAGCGATGAGCCGATCTGCTTATCGTTGCGTGCAGCTTCGAGAGCCTTGAGCACCTCGTCGCGGATCGCGAAGATGCGTTCCCAATCGGACTGGATCTTTGACTGGACCGCAGGGGTCTCGCGTGCCCCCGCGTCGTCTATATTCAACGTCGATGCAGGCGAGGACGCCTGCGAACCCAGCCCAGGAAACTCCGCGATATGCACCGACGCGACATCGCGTGCCGGCAGATTTTCCCAGGCCTCATCCGCCGTGTAAACGAGAAGCGGAGCCATCAGGCGGCAAAGCGAATCGGCGATCCTGTAAAGAGCGGTCTGCGCGGCCCGTCTCGCCTCAGACTTCGGAGCGAAGATGTAGAGCCGGTCCTTTATAATATCGAAGTACCGTGCCGACAATGTGACCGTACAGAAATTGTAAAGAGCATTGTAAGCAGCCTGAAAATCGTAGGCTTCGTAACCGGCGATAACTTTGTTATTAAGCTCGTCAAGGCACGCTAGGGCCCATCGATCGACCTCCTCCATTCGCTCGGGGTCGACCGTATCCGTTGCCGGGTCAAATCCGTCGATATTGCCGAGAGCGTACCGCAGCGTATTGCGCATCTTGCGATACGCATCGACCACTCGAAGCAGTATCTCGTCAGAGCACCTGACGTCTTCGGTGTAATCAACCGCCGCCGCCCACAGCCGCAAAACATCAGCACCCGAACGGTCGATGATCTCATGTGGAGCCGTTACATTACCGAGAGATTTCGACTGCTTTTTGCCTTCTCCATCAACGACCCAGCCATGTGTGATGATCTGCTTGTAAGGCGCGGCGTCGTGGGCAGCTATTCCGCAGCTAAGACTGGAATTGAACCAGCCGCGATACTGGTCGCCGCCATCGAGATAGACGTCCGCCGGAAACCGCAGCGTATCGCCGCGAGTTTCAAGTACCGCGACACAGCTCGAACCCGAATCGAACCATACGTCTAGAATATCGGTCTCTTTTCGGAATTCGCCGCCGCCGCAGCTCGCGCACACGTAGCCAGCCGGCAGCAACTCGTTTTCGGGACGCGCGTACCAAGCGTCAGCAGTTTCCGCTGCAAATATGTCGGCGACGTGATCGACGATCTTTGGGTCTGCAACCGCTTCGTCGCATCCCTGGCAGTAAAACACCGGGATCGGCACGCCCCAGAATCTCTGACGCGAAACGCACCAGTCGGGACGGCCCTTGAACATATTCGACATACGGCCTTCGCCCCACGCCGGATGCCATTTGGTATTGCCGATCTCTTGAAGTGCCCGATCGCGCAGACTGACACCGTCGACAGCCTCATCCATTGAAACAAACCATTGCGGCGTCGCCCTGAAGATCACGGGGTTCTTGCATCGCCAGCAATGCGGATAGCGGTGAGCGTATTTTTCCGAATGGAGGAGCATACCGCGTTCACGCAAGAATTCGACGATCTTCGGATTCGCGTCAAAAATGCTCTGTCCGGCGAAGTGTTCGACCTCATCGGTGAACCGTCCGGCCGAATCCACCGGATTGTAGATCTCAAGGCCATATTTTTTGCCTATGTGAAAATCGTCCGCACCGTGGCCCGGAGCCGTGTGGACACAGCCCGTGCCGCTCTTTTTGGAGGATTTGTCCTCAAAGCGAACATCGAGCTCGACCTCGGCGTCGGCTTCACCCAAAGTGACGTGCTCGCCGTTCATGATCAGCGACGTGCGATCAAGCCAGGCGTGCCTGGCCTCCATGCGGTCGAGCTTTGAGCCCTTGAATCGAGCAAGTTCCTTAGCATTTTCCAATCCGCATGTTTCACCGAAAGCAGCAGCGAGTTCGCTGGCGACGATGTAAACCTCGTCATTCGCCTCGACCGCCGAATAATCAAAATCCGGATGCACGGCGATGCCGAGATTCGCGGGCAGCGTCCACGGCGTGGTCGTCCAAATGACCACGAAGACATTTTTGCCGGCGAGTGCCGCATCGATATCAGCCGGATCGGTCTTCATTGGGAACTTCACGTAAACGCTCGGCGATGTGTGTTCCTTGTACTCGACCTCAGCTTCGGCCAGAGCTGTCTGATCGTAGGTGCACCAGTAAACGGGTCGTAGACCCTTGTAAACAAAGCCGCGCTCGAGAAACCGGCCGAAGAGCCGTGCCGTAGACGATTCGTATTCGGCGGACATTGTCAGGTAAGGATCCTTCCATTCACCGAGGATGCCGAGCCGCTGAAAGTCGCGCGTCTGCCCGTTCATCGCCGTCGAAGCATGCTCACGGCAGATGCGGCGAAACGTCGCGACCGGAATGTCATTTTTGTTCTTACCCTTATCCGCCAGTTTCTTTTCAACGATCGTCTCGATGGGCAGGCCGTGGCAGTCGTAACCGGGCACGTAAGGCGCGTCGTAGCCCATCATCGAACGGGTCTTGACGACGAAATCCTTGAGGATCTTATTGAGAGCGGTGCCGATGTGAATATCGGCGTTGGCATATGGAGGGCCGTCGTGAAGGATAAATTTCTCGCGGCCATGCCTGGCCTCCATGACCTTTTCGTAAAGCCCCATTTCCTGCCACTTTTTCAAACGAGCAGGCTCCATCTGGCCGAGATTCGCCTTTTGCGAGAAATCGGTCCGCGGTAAATTAACTGTTTTCTTGAGATCAAGCTCTTCTGCCATAAAAATGAAATTTTATCATCTGCGGACACTAAATCCGCATTCCGCAATCAAAAAGCCCCAAGCCTCAGGTTCGGCTTGGGACTATCGCAAAAACTTCAGCTTGCCTCGCTCGCTATGTAGCGAAGTCCCTATTGATGACAATGCTAATTATCGAGATGTCTCTCATAACAAGAAGTATGCTAGCACAGCCGACCGATCTTAAGCTCGAATTACCCGAATATTCAATCCCGCTACTTAGTTTTCCTTCGGTACACAGGGCGTCGTTGCGACGATGTATAGAGTAGCGGGCCCGTACGGATCCTTGTTCCGGCCTTTCATTGTCATGGCAAACGTAAGTATTGAGCCACCCTTGTAATTTACCTCGGCCGGCGGCCCGTTCTGATAGGGAAGCTGCCTGATCGTGCCGCCTTTATCAATCCAGTGTTGTACGGCCCGTGCCTGACGTTCACGGCCATCGTCCCCTACCGGCAGAGGTACCTCGACCTGGTAACGCAATGTTTCTTTGGTCGAAGAGAGTCCGGGCACCCACGCGCAATCACCCGCATCTTCATACTTGTAGGGTTCAGGATGCTCAATATCCGGAACGGCTACCGTCATGGTCTCCTTCACCTGGCGGATAGCAGTATCAATCGCCCCCTTTCGACTGGGTCCGAGACAGGCGGTAAAGCCGATCACCGAGACAACCAGACCGCCGATCATTACAGGCCTCATCTTCTACTCCTCCTCAACCGTACACAGCAAGGGATACTCTCTCGCTCGTGCCAGATTGATCGCTTTGTCGCATTTCATTGTAGCGATCTCATACGGATAGACGCCGGCGAGGCCGACGCCTTCGTTGTGGACTTTGAGCATTATCGTGAATGCCTCCGCTTCAGTGCGAGCGAAGACGTACTGCAGCACAAAAACGACGAAATCCATCGTCGTGAAATCGTCATTGTGAAGGAGGACCTTGTACAGCTTTGGCTTCTCGAGCTTTGTCTTCTTCTCGGGAAGTACGTCGACGCCGTCGTGCTCAATGTCCGGGAAGTCGGGCATGAAGAAAATTATAGACTTGGCCAAGCTTTTTTGCTAAATTTGCGCTGCGCTGTTTACTTAGTATTCAATTTTGACATGATTTTCGCCAAAGAATTGAAACCTTTGGCGAATTGATCGTTTTCTGGGCTACCGTTTCGATGAAGAAGGATCAGCACCTCCACATTGGTTCGTCCGCGCGCTTTGGCCATGCTGGTGCCGCGCGGGCTATTTCACATGAAATGATCGACGGTGTTTTCTCAAAAGTAGGGGAAAAGCTCCGCGAGGGCCACTCTGCCGAAGCGGAGCGTATTTTGGTGCGTACGATCGAAGGTTATGACCACTCGCCCGTCGACCTCGCCAATCTGAAACGATTGTTGTCGTTCACGCTCGAGACCGCGGGCCGCTATAAAGAATCGCTCGAGACGATACGGCCCTTTGCCGACGAAGAGAATATTGCCGCACTCGATCCTGAGACTCAGATAAAGGTCACGACCCAACTCGCTATCGCCTACAACAATATGGGCGATCAGCCCAAGGCGATAACGCTGTTAAAAGAAACTCGCGATAGAGCTGAGGCGAGTGAGCTTCGCCATACCTTCGGCAGCATCGAGATTGCTCTCGCACGCGTCTACCGCAAACTCGCGGAATTTCCGATCTGCCGCGATCATGCTCAAAAAGCCCTTGAACACTTTCGCGAGACCGGCAACTGGCTCGGCATGGCCGAGGCATATCGTGAGATCGCGAACAGCTACCACCAGGAGGGAAATAGCGAGCGATCAATAGAGAACTTCGAACTCGGCATCAATATCATCGGCGATAACTCGGCTCCGTTCATGCTCGGAAAATTATACACCGACATGTCCGGAGCATACTGGTTTCTTCGTCGGCCGCAAGACGGTATCGCGTGTCTTGAGAAATCGATCGAGTTCTTTGACCAGACCGAACATGCCCTTAATTCGGTGATCGCCTATAACAATCTGGGCATTAACCTCGTTCTGATTGGTGAATGGGACAAGGCCGAGGACATGATCCAACGAGCACTGGAGATCGGGCTCAAAGAGAAATACGTCCATGTCGCCGGTATCTATGATTCGCTCGGAGAGTTGAAAATTCTCCGCGGTGAACTGGACGAAGCCGAGACGTTGCTTAACAAGGCTGTCGAATTTGCCCGCGAGCATAAGCACGCGTGGTATACCGTACAGTCAATGCGTAATGTTGCGCGGTTATATCTCGCGCAGGGAAGGTACAGTACGGCGATCGAGCAGGCCAGATCGACCATCGAAAAATGCCGCGAGATCGGAGATAAGCATTACGCGAATATGGCCGGTATCGTGCTTGCCGAGAGCTATCTGAATCAGGGCGGGATCGAGGAATGTGAAAACACACTCGGATCGATCGAAGAGACCGATCCGTCGGCGGACTTTTTTATTTTGGGTAACATTCAACGCATTCGGGGCCTCGCAGCACTTGAAAACAACGACACCGAGCTGGCGATACATCATTTTAGCCGAGCACTCACGATCTTTGAGGCTGCCGAAGACATATATCACACTGGCATCATTCATGAGTTGCTCGGTGCAAATCTGGACGGCCGAGACGCCGCACGAGCGAAACGCCACCTTAGTTCGGCGGCAGAGATCTTTAAGAAACTCAGATTGTCTGAGTATGTAAAGACAGTAAATAAAGAGCTTGAACGCCTCGAGACCAATGCCATTGAAAATCGGGCTGACCCAAAGGAAAAACGGGTAAATTCTGTCGTTTCTCAATTGCTGACCGTTAGGCTTGCCGAGGCGATCGCGTCGCGTGAATTACTTTTCCGCGAGTTGGTCGCAGTGCTTCAACAGGAAAGCAACGCGAAGAAGATCGTCATTGCCCAGTTCAATGAACAAAAGCGGCTCTATCCATTTATCACGCACGGATATTCGCCGCCCGAGAGCAACGATCTCTCAGTTCGGTTGAATGACGCTATCGCGAAGAACGGCGAGAAGGAGTTTGCCCGGGCAAAGAATATCGCGGTGTTCCATTTACGAGGCTCAGCGGCACAGCCTGCAGTCCTTGTAATAAATCCCGAATCGGGTGCCGTGCTCGCGGACGACAGCTCGCTTGCACCGCTGTTGCGTGTCGTAGAACTTGGCATGGATGTTATCGCCCTCCGCGCCCGGGAGAAATCGCACCCGACCGAAACCGACGCTTCACCTTATACATCAAACAGCCTGATGCCCGGCTTCATTCATTCATCGCCGGCCATGACAGCTCTCGTCGAAGAGGTATATAAGATACGCTCGTCCGACGTGACTGTTCTG
>CAYSMU010000126.1:6717-7953 GCA_964432145.1 uncultured Chloracidobacterium sp. | reverse complement strand
CTTTTTTCGTTTTCCGCTCACGATTACAGTTAAGAAATTGTCAATGACCGGAATGCCGCGATAGGTCGCCGGAATAGCCGCCCTGGTCACCGGAAAATGGCGTCTGGGTCACCGGAAAAGTGCAACTGGGTCACCGGTTTTTTACCCGCCATTCCGGAGAAGATCAGCCGCATTCCGTCCCGGGCTGTCTCCCAACACACCCGAAACCACCACCGCGTCGGTCAAGCCCCAATGCCGCCGCCGCGATACTCGATCCGCTATCGCCGGCAAACACCAACGACGCCTCCCAACGCGCGTCAAAAACCGCAGACTCGATAAACCCTGCAAACGCAGTAACTCAAAAAGGATCCAACCGGCTCGCCAAACTCCGCAAACGCGGCAACCGAGCGGTTGGCAATTGGCGGGGCACCGAAATCAGCGGCCAGCACCTGACCGGACATAATTGCGGATCAAAGATGAAGCGCCCGAATTTCTTTTACGCCGCGAGGCGGACGAGGGTCGACGCTAATGAGCGGAAGATATCACGGCCGTCGTTCGACCCGAGCATTTCCTCGCAGGCGCGTTCGGGGTGCGGCATCATACCGAGGACGTTGCGGTCCTGATTGCAGATCCCCGCGATATTGCCGCGTGAGCCATTTGGATTTGCAGCCTCGGTGACCTCACCATTTTCGTCGCAATAGCGAAACACGATCTGGCCATTTTCTTCCAGCAAATTGTACGTCTCGTCGTCGCAGGTGAAATTGCCCTCGGCGTGGGCGATCGGGATCGACAGCACCTTGTCAGGATCGACCATCGAGGTGAAAGGCGTATCGGGATTTTCGAGCTTCAGATTGACGTGCCGGCAGATGAAATTAAGCCCGGCGTTTCGCCTGAGTGCCCCGGGGAGCAACCCGCTTTCGCACAGGATCTGAAATCCGTTGCAGATGCCAAAGACGAAGTTACCGTCGGCCGCGAACTTCTTAACAGATCTCATGATCGGGGAAAACCTCGCCAACGCTCCGGCCCGCAGATAGTCGCCGTATGAAAATCCGCCGGGAACAACAACAGCGTCGAACCCGCTGAGATCGGTCTCTTTGTGCCAAATGAAATCCACCGGCTGTCCCACGTGCTTGGACAATACATGATAAGCGTCATGGTCACAATTTGAGCCGGGAAAAACGATCACCCCAAACTTCATTGTGCGATCTCCACTCGATAATCTTCGATCACGGGATTTGCGAGGACATCCTTTGCGAT
>CAYSMU010000126.1:0-6707 GCA_964432145.1 uncultured Chloracidobacterium sp. | reverse complement strand
CGTCATGGTCACAATTTGAGCCGGGAAAGACTATTACTCCAAATTTCATGGTAATTGTTCGGTGATCGTGGATCGTTGATCGTCGGTCGTGGATCGTTGATCATTGATCGTTGGTCGCTGTCTATTATTCTTCATCTTGCCAAGTGCGTTGGCATAAGCATTAAGTTTAGGAGCCAGCTCGTCCAGCAGAGGTTTCAGGGTCCCAACCTGGGACTCGCTTAAAAGTTTCCTTTTGAAAGCTCTTCGCAGCCAGTGTTTGGTCTCATTAAGGGATCCTCGTGCAATATAGACGAACCGCTTTTGATCCTGAAGGCCCCAGCGGCCGACTCCTTCGGCAATATTGGCACCTATGCTGTCCGCTGAGCGGACGATCTGTTTCCCGACGGTGTCCTTTGCATAGTTATCCCAGGCGATCGTTATATCCCAAATGTTATCGGCAAGCATTTCTGCCAACTCATATATCCGCAATCTTTCGAAGTTAGTCTTCTGCATCGGCGGCTCCTAAGCAACCAACAACGATCGACCATCAACGATCAACCGGCAACGACCTCTACCCGATAATCTTCGATCACGGGATTTGCGAGGACATCCTTTGCGATACGCTCGGAGGCTTCGCGTGCGGAATCGACCGATACCCCGTCCGAAAAAGTTATCTCAAAATACTTTCCCTGCCTGATATCTGCAAGATCCGTGTAACCCAGCAGTTCTGTAGAGTGATGGATAGCTTTTCCCTGCGGATCGAGTACGCTTGGTTTTAATGTTACGTAGACTAAGGCTTTCATAGAATGGCTCGAAATAAATTGTAGATTTTGACGCGTTTTCTTGTATTTATCAATGGCTTGTGTTAGATTTCACGTGAATTTCACGACAAGCAATCGTTCCATTTCAAAACTTCACAAAGGAGAACTCTAAACATTATGGAAAACTCTGGAAAGTCGGCTTTGGGCCTTGACACCAATGTTGCTGCCGGACTTGCCTATTTGCCGATCTGCATGGTGAATCTCGTAATGAGCATCATCATCATCGCAACCGACAAAACCAACAAGTTAGCTCGCTTTGCCGCATTTCAGTCGCTTATGCTGATCGGGCTGATGATCGTGGGCTACATTCTCACTATGATAGTGGCAGTTGCCGGTGCAGCAGCCGAATCGACGGTACTTTCGCTCTTGAGCTTGTTGGTGTGGGTCGTGGCTATTATCGGGCCGCTCGTCCTTTCGATCATCGGATGCATCATGGGCTTTATGGGCAAGCAGTTCAAGATCCCTGTCATCGGCAACATGGCCGACAACTGGTCGAACTAGGCGAATACTCGTTCAAAAACTGAATCGACATTACGCAGGTAATGTTGCAGATCAAAGACGCGGGCAATTTCTTCTTGCGAAAGGTGAGAGGAAATGTCCGCGTCGCTCTTTACCAGCTCGGCGTATTCTCCGCCTTCGTCCCAGACCTTCATCGCGTTTCGCTGCGTCCACGAATACGCGTCCTCGCGAGACACGCCCTTTTGCGTAAGCGCCAGCAGCAATTGGCCGCTGAAAACCAGGCCCCGGGTAATATTCAGATTCTTGAGCATGTTCTCCGGATAGACCACGAGAGTGTCGAGGAGACCGGTGGCTTTCGCGAGCAAATAATCCAGCGTCGCTGACGAATCAGGCAAGACGATCCGCTCGGCCGACGAATGTGAGATGTCGCGTTCGTGCCAAAGAGCGACATTCTCGAGTCCTACGATCGCATTGGCGCGCACCGTTCGAGCCATGCCGCAGATACGTTCGGAAAGTATCGGATTCCGCTTGTGCGGCATCGCGGATGAGCCCTTCTGGCCGGCCTTAAATGCCTCCTGGGCCTCGCGAACCTCCGTTCTTTGCCAATGCCTTACCTGCAGCGCAATTTTCTCAAGCGACGATGCGATAATGCCGAGCGTACAAAGGTATTCGGCGTATGATTCGCGTTGGATGACCTGTGTCGAGACCTTCGCGGCCTCAATGCCGAGCTTTTCGCAAACGCGCCTCTCGACGTCGGGCGAAAGATGAGCGAACGCACCGACGGCACCCGAGATCTTGCCTTTAGAGACAGCGGCCCTGGCAGCGACGAGGCGTTCGCGATTCGCTTTCATATCCTCGTACCACAATGCCCAAACGAGTCCGTGAGACGTCGGTTCGGCATGAATACCGTGAGTACGTCCGATCTGCGGCGTTTCCTTGAATTCGAATGCCCGCCGCTTTAGCACTTCCATCAGGGAGTCGATCTTTGCGAGCAAAATTCCGCACGACTCTTTCAGAAGCAGAGCGTTCGCCGTATCGACCACATCGCTCGATGTCAGGCCGTAATGCACAAATCGCGAAGACGGGCCGATATTCTCGGCAAGATTTGTCGTGAACGCAATGACATCGTGGTCGGTCGTCTTTTCGATCTCATTTATACGTTCGACGGTGAATGCCGCCCTGGACTTGATCTCGGCGAGCGCATCAGCGGGTATCGTCCCGTCCTCGGCGTGCACTTCGCAAACAGCGATCTCAACGTCGAGCCATTTTTGAAACTTGTTCTGCAGCGACCAGACGGCGCCCATTTCGGGAAGTGTGTAGCGTTCTATCATGATTGATCCAAGAACATTTTAGCCTAAATTGAAAATCGCGGCTAACAAAGCGTTAGCCGCGATCCCTACAGACTGAAAGCTGCTTAGGCCCAGCCGACCGCAAGCAGATGGTGATTTTGCGAATCCGGCAGGCTCCATGCGACCTTGAACGTTTCCCAATCGTTTTTCCACTTCTTGTTCCAGTTCGTCATAAAGACGTGGGTGTCGTTATAGGCAAATACTACGACGAAATGGCCCACCATACCGGTCCCGGTGATGCCCTGAGGTTTTTTCAGGTCAAGTAACAGGGTACACGGCCTTCCCTGCGATACGTAAGTCTTGAGTTTTTCGATCATCGTATCGGCTCCCAGTTCGTTGCTGCGGCCAGACCACGTCTGCAGGCCAAATGCTTCCATTGTCTTGATCGTGTGGCGAAAGCTCGTGCCGCGCTCACCCCCGTCAGGCGGGAACTCCGCATAGATCTTGTCCGTGATCGCGTCGCCCTTAAGCCCCTCCGGCGCCTTCTTGTAGAAATTCAGGAGCGTCGCACACGCCGCCTGGGCGCAGCTATTGAGCGGCGCACGCGGAGTATTTGTGAATTGAAGCAGGCTCACGCCAACCGCATTACTTGGTTTATCGAACCATGAAACGTCGCGGGTACGCGGTTTTGGCGTTCCTGCCTTTTGAAAGGCTGAAATATCAAATTTCTCGTCGACATACGTCTGGAACCGTGTGATCTCGCGAAAAGGCGTGCCACCGATCGGCTTGGGCGGCGGCGCCGCGTCATCCATCGAAACGGCCGACGCAAACAGCTCCGGCCCGGATAAACCGATCGCCAAACCTGATATCGCCAGCCGGGCAAGCAATTCGCGTCTGGTGATCCTGCCGAAGACACTCGTGACAACGTCATTTTCATTATTCATAAACAATTCCTCCTAGATCATCTCGATCGTTTTGGCCGCATTGCGGCAAAGCCCGAAAGCCGTCCTCCGTCGCCATAAAGCACAAATGCCGCCCAGAACAGCGGATTTTTTGTCCGGCCATCACGTAAAAGCTTTAGCTGGGCTGAGCGCATCGCTGCGGATCGCGTCTGGCCTGCCGCCAGGTTCCTGTAAAATTCGACCATCAGTTCGCGCGTCGCAAAATCGTCTACCGACCACAGGCTGGCCGCGACCGAGTTTGTCATCTTGCGAAATGCCTCGATAAAGACACCAGCCTCGGTTCCCGACACGCCGCCGAGAGCTGTCTCGCAGGCCGATAGCACGACCATATCCGTCGACCGCAGCGGGAGTTTCCATATCTCGCCGTAACTCAGGTCAGGTTCCTTGATGTTCGGCAATCGGGCCAGTTGTATCGTACTAGATTGAGGTGGACTCTTGATGTGCCCGTGCGTGGCAAAGTGAAGTATTTTTGCCGAGGTCAGCTTGAACAATTGCTCCTTTGTCGCCTTATCTTCGGTATATAGTTTTGAACTGGGAAAGACCTTCCGTATGGCCTTTACCTCTTCTAGTGCTCCGTCCAGATTGGCCTCAGTCGGATTGCCGAACGCTATCAGGAGCGACCCCGGACCTGCTTTCCTCGAATTCGAGAGGTCACCGGCGGTCGCAAAGACCAACGCGTACCGCTCGAGCAGATATTTATTGTCCCTCGGCGAGATCAGGGCCGCGATCGGCAGCAGAAACAGTTCCGCGTTAGGAATGACCTTCAGAGTGTCGGCGCCCGATATCAGATCTTCGACCGGAGTGATCATCTTCTGATAAAGGGACCTCAGCGAGTTGTTGAGCGGAGCAAGATGCTTTTTGTAATGCTCGCTCCGTTCATCAACGCGCAGATCGGGGCGAGCTTTTTCCATCGCGAAGCCGGTATCGGCGTCAGATGAAAGCTGATAAAAATCGTCGCTGAATTCTCTTAGCCCTTCGCGGGTCCTCGCGATAAGCGTTCGCAGCACGTTGCGGCTTACCGGAACGGGCCGTGCGGAAATACCATCGTGCCGAACAACAAAAATGAATAGTGTGTCCGGCGTGACAAGATACGAGATTATGGCTTCCCGCGGGCCGACCGTGGCCTGCAAAGCCTTTAGGTCGGTGGGCCGCACCGTCAATCGAAGATCGGGCACCTCGATCTCGAGACGTTTTGCGGCCTCGGCATAATCGATACGCGCCTCGCCGATCGCTGCTGTCAGGCTCTTTTTGTCGGGCGATAAGACCGACGCTAACTCCGTTCGCGTATTTGTCAGGTTTCCCCGTGCCGTTTGCTCACGTTGGTTGGCGGCGAGCACCTTAGCAAGAGTCTCCGCGCCGCCGCCGGCGAGTTTGATGTCATCGACCGGCGTCGCGTCGATCAGGTCGCGCCGCTGCGCCCGGGTCGCGTATTGCAAAGCCTCTTCGATACGGCCCTGTTTTACGAGGAGATCGACAAGACGCTGATAGATACCTGTAATGTCTCCTCGATCCGAAAAGGAGTCCGATTCCTCCGCGGTAGTAAAACTGGTACGCATGAACTCAACGGCCGAGATCGCGTCCTTATACGCCTTTTCGGCCTCGATCACCCTGCCTGCGCGTTCATACGCGATCCCCAGCGAATCTGAAGCGCGTGCAAGGGCGGGACGCATATCTGCCCGCTTGAATATTTCAGCCGCTGACCTGAACCCGTCGATAGCCGATGCGAGTACCGGAGAATTAACGTCCGAGCTGTTTTGTAACAAGACGTCCGCCTCGACCTCGTTTCCTTCGGCGATAATGTCGTCAAGGCCGGTTTTTGCGGCGGATATTTTTGCTTGTCTCGCAAGCTGCAAGGCGGCCTCGGGCTGCTTTGCCGCAAGTTCGATACGGCTCGCCTGCATCAGCGTGTAAGCGACGCCGCTTTCCTGCAAGAGTCGGGTGCGGATCCGCAGGGCTTCGCGAATGTTGGCCCGGGCCTCGTCAAACTTGCCCTGACGGCTATAGATCGTCGCGAGTCGGGACCTAAGGCCGGCAACTGCGCCGGATGGTGCTCCGCCCGATATTTGGCTGAAAAGGTCGGCCGATTCTTTAAAACTACCTGCGGCACTTGATTCATCTCCCTGAGCCTCAAGAAGCCGCCCACGCATACGTAGCAGATTGGCCTCGGCGGAAACACGGCTCACGAGGAGTATCGATCGAGCGGTGCCTTCTGTCGCCGATTCCGCCGTCTTCATTATTTTGATGACCGTTTGTGTCTCTGACACGGCCTCATTCGCCGCTCCGTAATTGCCGCGTGTCGCGTTGATCTGCGCGATATTCAGCAGAGCCTGCGTGAGCACCGTCCGCAACACGGCCCGTTCGTATGTGATCGCTTCTTTTAAGGTGTCGGAGGCACCCGAGGGAAACACAACCGGGCCTTCGTCGATCTTTTTTGTCGCATCCACGACCTGCCGGTAATTATCGAGCGCCGTATCGAAGTCGCCCAGATACCATTTGGCACCGGCAATTAGATCGAGTGTCCACCACTCGTTCTTTCCGGCCTTTTTTCTTAATTCGAGGGCCTTATCGTATAGCTCGAACGCCCGTGCCGAATTGTCGTTTTCAAATTCGATGCGTCCTAGTTTTTCATTGCATTCGGCCTCTTTCGCGATATCGCCGGAGTCACGAGCAACTTCGCCGAGGCGAGCCAGGTATTTTCGCTGAGCCTCAACGTCGTCAAAATAGTTGGCCTCGGAAATGGCCTGCGTGAGTTGAATGCTGACGAGCATTCGCCCGATGTTAATGCGGATCGGCCGTGTTTCGGGGTTTGGGTCGTTTGAAAACTCGACCAGTTGCTTTTCGGCATGATCGAGATCGGATCTTGACCTGGCGTAGGCACTCTCGTGCGACTGCCGCAGCGCAGCGTCAGCCTCCACGAATGCCTTAGTGGCGAGTTCATACTCGCCATTCGCATAGCGAATGTCGCCGATATGATTGAGTCGCGACGCAAGCTGCCGCAGGATCTGCTCTCGGCTTTGACCATCAAGCGTCGGATTTTGGAGTTTCGAGCGGAGTTCAAAAACTAACGGTTCAAGCTGTTCAACCGTCGCTTGGGCCGTAACCTCGACGGCAATAAGTAGGGCTAAGACAAGCATCAACCCAGCGGCTATCGATCTAACCCCAGAGTTGATGCTTAATTTTACCCTGAACCCCTTAAA
>CAYSMU010000125.1:0-7988 GCA_964432145.1 uncultured Chloracidobacterium sp. | reverse complement strand
TTTGAAAGGTGCGAGGTTTGTGCTGGGCTCGCTTTCCGGAGAAGGCGGCGGAGCGAGCGTTTATTTAGGCGGCGTGGAGCCCGAACAGACGGCTGCCTTCGTCGCTGCGATCAGACCCGCTGCCGTGTTCTTTGATATTGGGGCGAATGTCGGTTACTACACGATACTCGCCTCACGCCTGGCGGGACCGACGGGATGCGTGGTTGCGTTTGAACCGGTCCCAAGAAATCTCGAGTTCCTGCGTCTCCATCGTGAGATGAACGACGCGGCTAACGTCACCATAATGCCCGTTGCTCTTTCGGACCGAGCCGGTAAGGCGAAATTCTCGCTCGGCCCCAACAACGCAATGGGGCATATCGGCGAGGGGGGCGAACTGACTGTAGACACTATGACGCTTGACGACGCGGTTATTGAACTCGGCGTCGGCCCTGACATCTTGAAGATCGACGTCGAGGGCAGCGAACGCGACCTGCTCGAGGGAGCCAAAAACACACTTAGGCGATATAGGCCAATGATCTTTCTGTCGACACATTCCGATGAACTTCGTTCCTGGTGCCTCGAGCAGCTTCGCGAGCTCGGCTATGAGGTCGAACCGCTCATAGCCGGTGACGATCCTCATGAATTCATTGCGAAACACGCCGGTTGAGTCCTTTATGAAGCTGAACACGATCTATCACGAAAACTGCATTGACACGTTAGCGCGCCTGGCGGACGATACGATCGACATGACGATCACGAGCCCTCCCTACGATGATCTGCGTGAGTATAACGGCTATCATTTCCCGGTTGAAGAGATCGCTAGCGGCTTGTTTGCTAAGACAAAACCGGGCGGCGTTGTGATATGGGTAGTTGGTGATCGAACGGTGAATGGGGGTGAGACATTAACGAGTTTTGGACACGCGTTCGCATTTCGCGATGCCGGCTTTACGGTACACGACACGATGATCTATGCCAAGAACAACCCGATCCCGTCCGATTGCGGCAGACGCTATCGTCAATGTTTCGAATATATGTTCTGCTTCACGAAGGGCAAGCCTGCGACATTTAATCCGCTGACAGTCGCTCTGAAGCAGGAAAAAGCATTCAAATCGTTTCGTATCACCAAGGTGGGACGAAATGACCTTGCCCACGACCATGTCGCTCCAAAAGAGCGAAAGGTCAACAACATATTCTTCTACAATGTCGGTACCTCGAGTTCGCGGGACAAGATAGCTTTTGAGCATCCTGCCATCTTCCCCGAACGCCTAGTCGAAGACCAGATCATTACTTGGACCAATGAAGGAGACTTGGTTTACGATTGTTTTATGGGAAGCGGTACGACCGCTAAGGTCGCTCACCTGTTGGGGCGACGCTGGCTCGGTTCAGAGGTTTCTGCCGAGTATGTCGATCTGGCAGAACGACGGCTCAGTTTGCATATAAATGCTGTTCAGGTTGCTGCGTAGTTTTTCAGGTTCATAACAACCAAATCACCCAGCAAAGCGTCTATAGATCATACGAATTTTTCCGATCGTTGTAGGTATTGTTATGAAAAAGTCACTTTTACTCCCGCTCTTTGTGTTTTCCCTCTCGCTGATCGCCTACGCACAGCCGCGTCCTGCGGAAAAATCGAATACTGTTGACCCAAACACACCGGATTCATTTGACGTGCGGTACGAGGGGGGCGTCTTCGGCATGAGCGGCAAGGAGAAAGGCTCGTTGAAGTTTGACGATAAGAACGAGCGAGTTTCTTTTCACCGGCAGGACGGCCGCGAGATGTTCTCAATCGGATATGAATCTCTGCTGACGATCTATCCCGATTCTAAGGAGAGTGTTCCTCAGAGCGGCAAAGTCATCAGTCACCTTCCCCTTCCGGGAGCCGGCTTGGCAAATCTAATGTCAAAAGATACGAAGTACGCGATCCTGACCTTTGACGATGAGGAGATAGATCAGAGGCCGACTGTCAGTTTTAGGTTTGATAACAAAAAGGACCTGCTTGCATTCATAAACAAACTTGGCGTCAAGGCGAAACTTACCCAACGCGGCGACGCTTACTATCGACCGAAAAAGGTTGTTTTTTAGTTGATATCGCCGAAACGGTTTTGAAGGATCGCGGTCAGGGCGATCGCCGCCGTTTCAGCCCGCATTATCCTGCCGCCCAGCGTGACGATTTCGAAATCGTTACGCCGGGCGGTTTCGATTTCGGTATCGTCCCAACCGCCCTTCGGCCCGATGACGGCCAGAAGTGCATCCGTCTTTTCAACAGTCGGTAGTTTCGTTCCTTCACGTTCGGAAAAGAACATTTTTGAACTGCCATGGCTCAGGTTAAGGAATTCGGCAACATTCTGCGGTTCGCCGATCGTCATGATACGGGCCCGGCCGCACTGTTTGGCTGCGTCGAGGGCGATCCGTCGCCAGCGAATGAGTTTTTTGGGCAGGTCCTTTAGTTTTATTTCCGATCGGATCGAAGCGAGCGGTATAAAGGTATTCACGCCAAGCTCGACTGCCTTTTGCACGATCAAATCGTATCTGTCACCGGGTATCGCGACCGAAGCGAGCGTGAGATCGAGCGGCGATTCGGGTGCCGCCGCATCGACCCTTTTGATAATACCGGCGGTCGTTTCCTTCTTACTGATCGCCTCGATCCGGCACAAGAACTCGTTTCCGTCGCCGTCAAAGACTGCGACTTCGTCACCGATCTTTAAGCGAAGTACGTCGCGCAGATGCCGCGTCTCGTCCTCGTCGAGCGTGACAGGGCCGTCAGCAAATTCTTTGATCGGGGCATGAAAACGTCGCATTCCTAACAGTGTATCGAAAGATTGCGATGGTTTCAGCTGGTCAAATCATGCAAACAGTGCGGCTAAACTCACGGTACGTTGGGAAACGACGTCACTGGTCTATCTCCATTCTGACCCCAGTGAAGCACAAACGTCGCTCCGGTGCTGCTATGACGGATCCACCAATCGCCGGTGGCCGGGCGAAAGATCGCTATGTCATACTTTCCGTCACCGTCGAAATCACCATATACAGGGATATCACTCGAGACTCCCCATTGAACGGCCAGAAACCCGTCAGTACTTTGTTGAATGTACCAGACGCCGGTCGCCGGTCTCCACACCGCGAGGTCGGTCTTGCCATCACCATCATAATCCTCGGGCACGGGAATATCGCCCGCAAGACCCCAGTTTGCGTATGTGACGGCACACGCTGGGCAGGGAAGGATATACCATACACCACTCCGGAAGACGGCCAACTCGTCACGACCGTCACCGTTATAGTCACCGAGTACCGGTTTGTCACCGCTAACTCCGAACTGAATAACAGGAAATTGTATCGAACTGGCATACATCCACCACTCGCCATTCCGATAAACACCGATCTCAGAAAATCCGTCCCCGTCAACATCACCGGTTACCCTAATATCTCCCGTGATCCCCCATTGCCCACCGACAAAATCCGTTGTCGGGTTTCCCGTTAGCTTTGAGTGGTAAAAGACGTTTGTTGACGGGCGCCATACGGCAAAAGAATTTGTTCGATCGCCGCTGAACGCGCCGGCAAGTGGTTTGTCTTCACCATTGCCAAATTGAACGACGTTCGCAGTATTGGTCGCACTCTGAAACACGAACCAGTAGCTGAATGACGAAGCTGTAGAACCTGGCCTGAAGACACCGGGGTCGGTCTTGCCGTCGTAATCGAAATCGCCACGCGTTTCCGGTACTCGGGCCCTGGCGGACATTTCGCTTGTGCCCTGAAAAGTGCCCGGTGAAGCATAGAGACTTGCCGTCGCCGACAAATAATCCGATGATCGTATCGCACCGGCGTCGGTTCCTGAGTAGACTTTGTCAAAAGTACCCTGGCCTGCACCGTTCGTCGTTACATCGAATTCAATGCCCAAAGGAGCCGCAAAAATCGTGTTATTTACGGTTATATTCGAGAGATCCTGAGAAAACAGCTCGAGACGCCAGGTTTGATTCGGAGAGGCCGTAATACTGCCAAACACGTTCATTTCCCCGTTTGCTGATTGCTTTACCCTAAGCTGGAGGGTCGGGGTATTTCCGCTCGAGATGAGACTAACATTACTGGTCGTCGCGATGCGGTTGCCGCGGGCATAAACATTGTGTCCGATCTTGATCGGAGGCCAGCCGTTGATGTCGATCTCATTATTAAGGAATTTGGCGAGGCCCTCGTCAGATTCCCAAACCGGCGACTGGATCACCGAACTGTTGAAAGGGACGACCGTACCGTTAAACCAAGCTTTGTACAGCAGATTTCTGGCGACCGTATTAGGCTCCGTCGCAGTTTGTGCGGCCAGTTCGATGGTGCCGGTAACCGCTTGTTCGGCGGACAGAGGGCATCGACAGGGAAGAGGGTTATCAGAGGTATTAGAATCTTTTATTTCCGTAGACCAAAAGGGTTGGCCGGTGTAAGAATACTCTCCAAATTTGGCGGTCGCGACGCTTCCGGTTCTGGTAACCGTGACGCCTTTGCCGACGATCCTCTCGCTACCATCATTGAGCAAGGGCCTGACCTCCGCGGGTCCCGATTCCCCGTGGTGGCCGGTGCGGCAATCCTGCGCCATGATGATGCGGGGCGGAGTGCCGGAGTCATAGACCACAAAGCTGCCGGTCACGTCATCCTGCACGCAAAAATCATTGTTGGGGGCATTCTGTCCAGACGTAGGAGTAGAGCCGTTGGCAGGCAGGCGGCCAATAGTATTGCCTCCTGAACCGATGACCAGTATAGCCCGCCCACCGAGGGCCGGGTCGCCGTTGAATAGGAACTGGCTCGCGTCCGCGGTAAGCCCTATCACATTGCCGTCGATCACATTGCCCGTCGCAGTGGCTCCTGAGATCACCAAACCATTATTTGGACCGTTACGGGCGTTGCCCGAGATCACGTTGCATGCCCCCGTGCACGCTCCGCGGGGAGTCGTACCCGCAGTGCCGCCGATTGTATTGTTGGCTCCCGTTATCAACACGCCGTCAAACTGCGTAGTAAGGGCAAATGAACCTGTTGCGTCAGTTCCGATGTAGTTTCCCTGAACAAGGTTTGAATTACCGCTAATAATAACTCCGCGATTGCTCCCGGAAATAATATTGCGCTCGCCGGAAGTGAGTCCGCCGACACGGTTGTTGTTCGAGGTTAGCTGGATGCCGAATGCCGGAACGTTAAAGGTCCCTGTAACAGCTTCGCTGCCGTTGGCTTTGAGGCCGATGTAATTCGCTGTGATGATGTTTCCTGTTCCTGACTCTACCCAGATCTGGCCAAAGGAATTCGCTGAGACAACATTACGTGACGCCGAAGTGTTGCCACCAATAGTATTGTTGGAGGCGTTTTGGATATGCACTCCGTAGTTAGCGTTGCGATTAACGTTGAGGCCGTCAGCCATGAGACCGATGTAGTTTCCTGCGACCGTATTGCCGGTCGAACCTGCTCCGAAAATGGCGACAGCGTCGTTGTCGCTGCCCGAGAGGACGTTACACTCGCCGGTACAAGATCCGCCGGGCGTTGTGCCGATGGAGCCGCCGACGAAGTTATTCGGGGCGTCTTCGATCAGGATGTGCTTGCCTGAGTTTGTCTGCCGGACACCAGCCGGCGTTGTGCCAAACACGTTGCCCGTGATCCGATTTCCAGTCGCCGACACACCCCGAACAATAACATTCTCGCGACTCGAAGTGTTGCCGTAAAAGAAGTTTCGGTCGGCCGCCGTCGAGCCGCCAACGCGGTTGTTGGCACCGGTGATGTAAACCTGCGTGTTGCCGCTGCCGGTACCGCTGTGGCAGGCGGTAACCACGTTATTGTTGCTGGCCAGCACGATCATGCCGTTGTTCCCCGTGATGCCCGAGAAGAAGGCGAATGACAGAGCCTTGATAGTCGAGCCACCGCCAGTGATATTGATGAAGCTCGTGATGCCGCCCGCACCGGGGGTGAATCTGATGAGCGGCGTACCAGCGTAACCGGGCTGAGTTGTGCCGTCGATAATAACCGGATCGGTGATCGTCGGGAGATTTGATGTGAGAGGCAGAGTCTGCTGGCCCGAACCGATATTGAATGTGATTGTATCGACGCCCGGATTTGCGTTTGCACTAGTGATCGCGGTCCGAAACGTCCCCGCTCCTGTTCCGTCGGAGGTGGTTGTCACGACGAAGGTTTGTCCGGGAAGCTCTTCGACGAATATATTTTGAGCATCGGCCGAGGGACTTACGCTGGTGGTTCCCGATTCGATGATCGCCAATGCATTGACCGAAATAATCATGGCTAGAATGCTGCGTTTCAACTCTTTTCTTGACATGGTATCTCCTTCATTTCAACCTCAATTGATCCGGAAGCTTCGCTTCCGTTGCCATCCTGTATCTGCAAACCGTTCATCGGCATGCCGCAGTTTCGGCAGATGTTTGGTTTGGCAGGGCCGTGCTTAACAAGAACGGAGCGGCGGCGTTCGATGGTGTATTCGACTGTTTTGACCTTTATTTTCATCTTGCTTTGCGTGCAAAAAGTAGGTTAGAATCCCGAAAACCTCAGTAGAATTACGGATAACACGGACAATTTCACAGAATCCTGTAAAACTCTGAAATTTTCTGAAAATCGCGATGTCGGACAAGTCACGCCAGTTTTTTGATTTCGATGACTTTAGAGTCGATGTCGAAAACCGCTTACTCTCTCGCAGCGGCCACGCTGTCAATCTTCACCCAAAAACATTTGACGTTCTGGTAGTACTTGCAAGGCGGGCCGGGCAAACGGTGGATAAAGATGCTCTGCTGGATGAGGTCTGGGCAGGCACGTTTGTCGAGGAGGGCAATCTCGCCAAACACATCTCGACGCTGCGGCAGGTACTCGGCGACACGCCCTCGGAGCAGCGGCTGATAAAGACGATCCCGAAGCGCGGATATCGTTTTACGGCGGACGTTCGCGAAACGGGCCACATCGAATCGTTGGTTGCGGTAGAGGAGATGTCGCGTGAGCGAATAACCGTCCGCGAAGAGACGATCACGAGCGGCTGGCCGCGTTGGGGCGTTACGGTGGCGGCTCTTGTCGTCGTCACGGTAGTTGTGGGATGGGCGCTTTTCGGAGCAGGTGCGGTCGCAAAAGCGACACGCGGATCAGTAAATGTCGAGGCGTTCGAGGCGTACGAAAAGGGCCGTGAGCTGTGGAAAAGCCGCTCACCCCAATCGCTGCATGAGGCGACACTACTGCTCGAGCGAGCGGTCGAGAAGGAGCCGAACTTCGCACTTGCCCATGCCGCTCTGGCCGATGCATACGCCTTTGACTACGGTAACTGGCAAAAGGCCGAGGCCGAGGCGAGACTCGCAATGGCCATCGATCCAACTCTCGGACAACCTCACGCTACTATCGGATTTGTCAAAATGTACTGGAACTGGCGCGTCGCTGATGCGGAGGCCGATTTCAAGCGGGCGGTCGAGCTCAGTCCGGATTATCCTGTAGCACATCATTGGTATGCGATGAATCTGGCCTCGCGAAACCGGCTCGATGCCGCCCATCTGGAGATTCGAAAGGCTGCCGAACTGGACCCGACCTCGGCGGCGATACATGCCGATCAATGTCATATTCTCTATCTCGATCAGCATGCTGAAGACGCTCTTGCCGCTTGCAGAAAGGCTCTCAGTCTCGATCCTGGTCTCGCTAGTGCTCACCAACGTCTTGAGGATGTCTATTCAGCGTTGAGCATGAACGATGAGGCTGTCGACAAATTCATCTCGAACCGCATAATGCAAGGTGCGGAGTTGTCCGCTGCTGATGCCTCGCGCATGAGACAAGCGTACGCGAAGGGTGGGATCGTCGGATTTTGGCGGGCGCAGCTCGATTATATGCATTTGAAACAAGACTACCGCTTCGCGATCGCTAAGACCTATGCGAGACTTGGCGAGAATGAAAAGGCTCTGACGGCGCTTGCTGACTCCGCGAAACAGCGGGAATGGTATCTGCTCTTTATGTGGGATCCGGTCTTCAGACCTCTGCGGTTTGAACCTGAGTTCAACCGGATCGCAAGCGAG